>WJLX01000033.1 GCA_014728225.1 Candidatus Coatesbacteria bacterium
ATCGGCCAACTTATAGTGCGCTCTATGGTTACATTTTGGGCAACAACTGGGCCGGTCGGTTGCTCGGTTTTCTGCCTCTTGTTGATCGCCTTTTCGTGGCAGAATATCACAGCCCATCCCGTATGTTAACAGCATGTTACACACATGTATCGGTCCGAACACGGTATACGATCCCAAAATTCCCGGTCTGGCCCATCAGATCCCGGGAGGATATGCCGAGGAAACGTTGATCGATTCGAAGGCTGTTCTGAAACGGATCGAGAAATACTGAACGAGTTCTGGGACCAGTAAAACAGACTAGATCAGCCTCGACCATTTCAAGTGGTTGATCAGGGGCCTGCTCAATCTTGGCAAGGCTCAAACCCTCAGCGAAGCCGGGTGGCGCAGGTGAGGATGTCACACTTCTGGATAGGTTTGCAGGACTTGGTTATCAAAGCCATGCTTTCAATCCTCGCGTAGGGTGAACCCTGGGGCGGTCCGTCGCGGATTGGTGTTGGCTTAGAGCTACGATAGTGACGCCCAAACGGCGGGAGGAATGCCCAAGCTGCGGGGCGGGCGATTGAGGGCGGGCTGGCGTAACCCCAACCGAACCATCCGCCGCCCCTTGACCCCCCAGCTCCCACCGGGTACCATTCCTTCTATGAAACCCAGCCGCTACGTCATCAACCATCCAGCGGGACCCGACTGGGACAACACCGCCGGGCGGGCCTTCACCGAACCCGGCGTGCGGGATTTCCACCGCAGCCTGCCGGGCTACGCCCCCACGCCGCTGGTCGCGGCCCCGGAGCTGGCCGCCGAGCTGGGGCTGGGCGCCGTCTACATCAAGGACGAGGCCCGGCGCTTCGACGTGGCGGCCTTCAAGGTCCTCGGCGCCTCCTGGGCCATCCAGCGCCATCTGGCGCAGCGTCCCGAAACCGAGACTTTCTGCACGGCCACCGACGGCAACCACGGCATGGCCGTGGCCTGGGCGGCGGCACACTTCCAGCGCCGGGCCGTGGTCTACATGCCCCGGGGCACGGCCGACGCCCGCTCCCGGCGCATCGCCCAGCGCGGAGCCGCCGTCCACGTTCTGGACGCCGACTACGACGCCGTCGTCGCCCACGCCGCGAACCGCGCCGAGCACGAGGGTTGGACGCTGATCCAGGACACGGCCCGGCCGGGCTACGAGGAGGTCCCGGCGCGCATCCAGGCCGGCTACCTGACCCTGTTCGAGGAGCTGACGGAGCAGGGGCTGCACGGGTCCGACGACCCCGGCGTCGAGCTGGTCCTGCTGCCCGTCGGCGTGGGCAGCTTCGCCGCCGCCGCCGTCCACTTCTACCACACCCGCTATGGAAAACGACGGCCCCGCCTGCTGGGTGTCGAGCCGCTGAGGGCCGCCTGTCTGCTGGAATCCCTGCGCGTCGGCAGCCCCCGCAGCGTCTCCACGCCGGGAACCCTGATGGCCGGGCTCAACTGCGGTACCCTCTCCAGCATCGCCTGGCCGCCGTTGCGCGACGGCCTCGACGGCACCCTGGCCCTCGACGACGGCTGGATCCCCCGCGCCGTGCGCCGCTGCGCCGCCCTCCGGGAGCCGGTCGTCAGCGGCGAGACCGGGGCGAGCGGCCTGGCCGCGCTGCTGGCGCTCGGTGAGGATTGCGCCCCAGCGCCGCTGCGCCAACACCTCGGCCTCGCTGAAACCAGCCGGGCGCTGCTGATCAACACCGAGGGCGCCACCGACCCGGCAGCCCACCAACGGCTCCTCGCCGGCCTTGGAACCGCCCAAGACGGCTGACGGCGGACGATACGCTGTAAACGAGGCGCCGGCGCGGTTATTGCCCGCGGTCTCCCCGGGCGGGAGACCGCGGGCCGCAATAACCGTGACGGCGCCGGGAAAAGGTATCTTGCTGCAACCCGGCGGGCCGGCGGCCGACTGCCCGGAGTATGCTATCATGGCCCGAATTCAAGCGTGCACGACAATCACTCAACGACGAACTTCACCAGACACATGGCCGACACCACGGATAAGCGACGGGGCTGGCTGAGCTGGCCGGTGGCCTTCTGGGCCCTCTACGACCTGGCCAACACCATCTTCTCGATGGCTGTCATCACCCTGTTTCTACCCCAGTGGATCACCGACGACCTGGGGCTGACCGACCTGACCTACGCCGTGCCCCTGGCGGTCAGCATGCTGCTGGTCGGCCTGACCACGCCCTACCTGGGGGCCCGGGCCGACGAGCGCGGCGATCACCTGCGGCCCCTGCGGGTGTTGACCCTGGTCAGCGTCGGCGCCACGGCGGCGATGGGGCTGACGGCCATGAGCGGCGGGCCGCTGTGGTTGCGGGCCGGCGGCACCCTGTTGCTCTTCGTCGCCGCCAACTACGGCTTCCAGGCCGCCCAGGTCTTTTACAACTCCCTGCTGCCCTCACTGGCTGAGCCGAAGAAGCGGGGCAAGGTCTCCGGCCTCGGGGTCGCCCTGGGCTACTTGGGCTCGATCATCGCCTTCGTGGTCATCTTCCCCGTCACCCAGGGCAGTGTCGTCGCCGGCTATGCGGGCCGGGCGGCCAGCTTCATCCCCACGGCCCTGTTGTTCGGCGTGCTAGCCATCCCCTGCCTGATCGGCGTGCGCGAGAAACGACGGCGCAAACCGCCCCCCGGGGAGGGCGTCTTCCGGCGTTACCTCAAGGTGCTGCGCGAGACAGGGGACTACCCCGGCTTGCGGCGTTACCTGCTGGCGGCCTTTCTGTTCCTCGAGGCCGTCCACACCATCATCAGCTTCATGGCCGTCTACATGCAGAAGGTTCTGGGGATGCCCGACGAGGTCAAGGTGCCCATCTTCCTCGTCGGCACCCTGGCCAGCATCGCCGGAGGTTTCACTTGGGGCTGGCTGTCCGACCGCCTGGGGCCGCGGCGGACCCTGACTATCATCCTGACGGCCTGGCTGGGACCGGTGCTCCTCGGCGTCTTCAGCCACACCCCCTGGGTGTTCTACGTCGTCGCCGGGTTGGTGGGCTTCCTGCTGGCCGGGATCTGGACGACGACGCGGCCGATGCTGTTGACCCTGATCCCGGCGGCGAAGGCCGGCGAGTTCTTCGGCCTGCTGGCCCTGGCCGGTAAGGCCGCCGCCGTGGTCGGCCCCCTGCTCTGGGGCGTGGTGGCCGATGTCTTCCGTGAAATCGAGCCCTGGAACTACCGCTTGGCCCTGCTGACGATGGGCCTGATGCTGGGGGCCGGGCTGTTGCTGTTCCTGGGGGTCAGGCAGCAGCGACCGGAGGCCTAGCGCGAACGGCGGGGATGGTATCCCCGCCCTGTGGGGCGCGACGGGTGAGGGGCGGCGCATTTCTTGCGCAACGCACCCGCCGAGGGTGCGTTGCTATTGCAAGAAATGTGACGGCCCGGCGACCGGCGGTGCGTCAGGCGGTCTTCCACGACAGCAACGGGCCGACCCAGCGGTCGGCCCGTTGAAAGACGCGGCGTCGGTCCGGTCAGCCGTTGCGGATGGCCAGAAAGAAACCGATGCCGAACAGTACCGGAGCGGCGAACCAGGTGATGTAGAGAAGAATGGGTACGTTAACGCCGATGATCTGCAACAGCAGGCTGGCGCCGATGAGCACGGTGCCGATGGCGATGAAGGCGATCGAGCCCTGACCGGACTTGAACCAGGCGATGATGCCCAGCAAACCGGCGAGCAGGATCAGGCCCATCACGACCCACATCATGTTGAAAGTCACGCCTAAGGTAACGGTATCTGCGGGCATTTCTACCTCCGTTTTGAGGATGGTACGCTGGAGAGGATTGATGTTTCCAGGATCGTTTGAAGTATAGCAGGCCCGGGATTATCGCACAAGCGGAGCGTATCGACGGCGGCGGCGCCCTTGACTCCGGCGGCGCCGTGGGCTACCTTCGCCGACGGATGACAGCCAATCCCCGTCAAGCAACCCACCGGAGGAAGCGATGTTGAGTGTTTTCCTGCCCGCCATCCTGACCGGCCTGATCGCCGTCGCCGCCGTTTTCGCCTACACCCGCAACAGGAACCGGGGCTTCCTGTTGCTGATGATCGGCTTCGTGCTGTTGTTCGTCGGCAAGCTGCTGCAGGCCTTCTACACCCGTGAGCTGATGTTCTCCGGCGTCCAGCCGGGGGACGCCGCAGCGATGAAAGCCCTGGGCGAGTCGCTGAGCCTGCTGCACACCATCTCCTACGGCGGCACCTGGCTGGCCTATCTGGCCCTGCTGGTCGGTCTGCTGCTGCTGCGCGGTAACAAGCAGGAAGGCTGAAGCCGACAAGTCATTTGAGCCCGGGCCGGCACGGTTCTTGCGTACCGAGTTCACCCGTGGGGTGAACTCGGGCAACAACCGTGCCGGCCCTTGTGTGTGTTCGCTCGTCGGCGGCGTTTAGGCGAGGTGGTTGAGCGTCGGTTGTGGAGACCCGTCGGTTAGGCTTCCCGGCCGGTCCAGCGGCCGTCGGGGACGGGTTCGGCGCCGGCGGGCAGGCTGTCGCGGTCGTCGAGGTGGTAGACCCAGGCCTCGACTGCGGAGCCGTCGTCCAGTTCTATGAGGACGCGGCTGCGGTTGTAGAGTCCGCCGGGGACGTGGTTTGAGCAGCCTTCGAACCAGTCGAGGAGCTGCAGGTCGCGCCGGGGTTCGGCGAGGCGGAGGAGCTCGCCGCGGATCGGGTTTGCGCCGGCGGTTTCGAGGTCGAGGACGGGGAAGTCGCGGGGCGCGGGGAGATGGTAGAGCAGGCCGTGGGCGAGGCGGGCGGTGCGACGGTGTTGGACCTGGACGACGTCGCTGTTGCGCTCACCGCTTTTGAGCGTGCCGTAGACGAAGACGTCCGCGATCGTCGTCGGTCTGGTTTCGTCTCCGGGGGTCATCGCCCCCCGCCGGCGCAGGCGCAGGCGCAGCCGGCGCAGGCGCAGGCACAGGCGCAGCCGCCCGAGGAGCCGCCGGAGAAGCCGCCGCTCGACGAGGTGCTGACCGGGATCGGGTTGGTGACGTCGGTGACCGAGGAGGTGAAGGAGCCGACGTCGCCCATGATCGAGCCGGCGAATTCCTCGGCGCCGCCGGCGATGTCGTTGGCGAAGTCGGCGCCGGGCAGGTCGGGCAGGCGGCCGGGATCGGCGGGGCCGCCGCCGGTCGGTCCACCGCCGAGGCCGGAGCCGCCGACGCCGCCGTAGCTCGGATTGTAGCGGTACCACCAGTAGGGCGGATGAAGGATGACGATGTCGTCGAAGGTGCGCCGGGTGCGGTCGCCGAAGTCCTCGTCGAGCATCACCCACTGCAGCTCGCGGTCCCAGGTTTCGACCTTGAGGTCGTCGGCGCCGGCCTGTTCCACCTGGCGCCAGGCCTTGGCGATGATGCTGCGGTAGTACTCCCGGGTCTCCTTGCGGCTGAAGCCCTGGAGCTTCTTGTTGACGGTGTTGATCAGCCCGACGAACAGCTTTTTGACCTGATCGCGGTCGAGCCTGCCGGCGTCGTCGACGGCGGCGATGAGCTTCAGCTCATACTTGCGCAGCTTGGGCTTGACGGCGGCGGCGCCGACGGACTCGGCGGCCGGCAGCACCTTGAGCCGCAGCGGATCGCGCTCGACGACCTCGAGGCGGCCCTTTTTGAGCAGGCCGAAGAGGATCATGTTCAGCACCCGGTCCAGGGGCGTCTCGAGCAGCACGGCGGCCTCGACGGCGGTCAGGCCGCGCTTGATGCCCACACCCTCGACGGAGGCCGTCGGCGGCAGGTACGCCAGACGCCGCCGCTTGCGCCGAATGTAGGACAGCACCGTCGACAGGACGAAGAAACCGATCGGTATCCAGCACCAGCCGATGGAGTGGAAGGCCCAGACGATGAAGCCCCAGGCGCCGCGGAAGAACTCCTCGAGGGCGCTGGGCTCGTAGACGGCGTCCTCGGCCAGGTACCCGCGCGGGAAGCTGACGCCGACGGTCTCGCCCTGGTAGCCGGCGTAGGCGTCGGGATCGTGCCAGATGAAGACGATCTGCCGGCTGTCGCCCTCGCCGACGAAGTCGTATCGGTCGTACTCGCGCTGGTGATAGATCGTCTCCTCCTCGGTGACGCCGGGGGGGAAGATGATCTTTTGCGTCAGATCCATGGTGCCCGAGACGAAATCCGAGCTGAACCACGTCGGCGCGAACTCCACCGAGGCGTGGTCCTCCCGTTCATCGTCGGGGTAGATGAAGTGGTAGAGCTTGACCTGGAAGACCAGGGTGGCGAACTGGCCCTCGTCGATCACCGGATCGAGGTGGACCTCGATGCCCGGATCGACGTACTCGCTGTCGTAAATCTTCTCGAGGGGGATCAGGGTCTGCTCGGTTTGGCAGCGGTTGGTGTAGTCCGACATCTCGTCGGGTGACCACTTGCGGGCGAGGGTCTCGCTGACCGGCGGCGTCAGCCAGGCGGCGGCGTAGTCCAGGTCGTAGGTATCCTGGGGCATGCCGATGTCGACGATGTCCACGGGCTGGACCCAACTGTTGCAGAAGAAGCTGATGGCGTAGTAGATGTCGCAGGAGCCGTCATGGTTGACGGCCACGGTGGCCTCCATCCGCGGGACCTCGAAGTCGTACTGGGCCGCGACGGCGCCGCAGAGGAGGATCGTCAGCAGGGCGAGGACCTTGCGCATCGGCGGGCTGCTCCCGATTGTACGTTTCGGCTTTATTGTAGCCCAGGCGGCCGGCGATGGGAAGGGGGCGGCGGGTTTTTACCCAACCGTAGGGGCCGACCTTATAGTCGGCCCGTTTGCTACGCGGACAGGGTCCCCCCCCCACGGCTCGCGGCGGCCCGTCCAGGAGAGCTGAACGCCGCCGCCGCGTCTGCCGCCGAAAAAAACGCCGGAGCCGCTGGGCGGGGGGATGATCCCCCCACGGCTCGCGGCGGCCCGTCCAGGAGAGCTGAACGCCGCCGCCGCGTCTGCCGCCGAAAAAAAGCTGGAGCCGCTGGGCGGGGGGATGAGCCCCCCACGGTTCGCGGCGGCTCGTCCAGGAGAGCTGAACGCCGCCGCCGCGTCT
Source organism: Candidatus Coatesbacteria bacterium (assembly GCA_014728225.1). Lineage (NCBI taxonomy): Bacteria > Candidatus Coatesiibacteriota > Candidatus Coatesiibacteriota bacterium. The sequence goes on from WJLX01000033.1 coordinate 6,990, forward strand.
GCCGCCGAAAAAACGCTGGAGCCGGTGGGCGGACTCGAACCGCCGACTTGCTCATTACGAGTGAGCTACTCTGCCAACTGAGTTACACCGGCCGACCGGCGGCCAATATAGCACCGACCGGACCCGAGGGTCAAGAGCCGCGCTTGCCGAAGGCCGTCGACGACGGCTATACTCGCCCCGGGAAACCCTAACCAAGCACAACCCAATGCACAGCGAAAGCGAGGTGCCCAGGTGAAAAGGATCTGCCTGCTGCTAGTGCTGCTGCCGACGCTGATCACCGCCGCCCGGTGGCTGGAGGACTTCGACGCCCTCTACCAGGCCCTGACCAGCGGCGGCGCGGTCCGCGTCGTCGTCGATTACGCCGACTGCGAGATGCTCATCGACAACGAGCCCGTCGGCACCGGACCCGTCGCCGTCGGCGGGATGCCCGTCGGGGCCTTCGAGTACTTCGGCCGCGAGGTGGTGGGCAACGATCGGGCCTACATCAGCTTCGGCCACAGCCAGCTCATCGCCCATCGCGATTACGTCCTCAACTACGTCCGTTTCCGCGTCTACGAGGACGGCGAGGTCGAGATCACTGCCCGTTACCTGGACCCGCGGACCCACGAAGAGCTGATGGACGAGGCCTTCTTCACCACCGTCGACGGCGCGGCGGCCTTCTACGTAAGCGATTAACCCTCGGCCCCCGGCCGGGTCAGCCCGGCGTGGTGCATCAAAAAGGCCTGGGGATCGGCGAGCTGGGCGATCTGCACGGAGAGCGTCGTGCCACCGAGGTGTCCCGAGGCCCGCAGGGGCTGCAGCAGGAAGGGACCGCCCTCCGGATCTGCGGCCTGGAGCCGGGCGACCATCTTGCGGGCGTGGAGCGGGGCCACCCGGGCGTCGTTGTCGCCCCCCGTGATCAGCACCGGCGGATAAGCCGCGCCGTCCTCGACGTTGTGGTAGGGCGAATAGACGACCAGGTACTCGAACTGTTCGGGATGCGCCGCGCTGCCGTACTCGGCGGCCCAGATGTTGGCCAGACCGAACAGGTGGTAGCGCAGCATATCCAGCAGCGGCACGCCGCAGAAGACGGCGCCGAACAGCTCCGGCCGCTGGGTCAACGCCGCCCCGACCAGCAAGCCCCCGTTGGAACGCCCGGAGATCGCCAGCCGCTCCGGCCGGGTGTAGTTCTCGTCGACCAACCATTGGGCCGCGGCGAGGAAGTCGTCGAAGACGTTCTGCTTGTTCTCTTTCATCCCGGCCTCGTGCCAGGATCTGCCGTACTCGCCGCCGCCGCGCAGGTTGGCCGATACATAAACCCCGCCGGCCTCCAGCCAGGCCGCCGCGGCGACGTTCCAGCGCGGGTGGCGGCTGAGATTGAAGCCGCCGTAACCCGTCAGCAGCGCCGCCCGCTCCCCGTCCGGCTCCAGCTCCCGGGGCCGGCCCATGAACAGCGGCACCCGGGTGCCGTCGCGGCTGGTGAACCAGTGCTGCTCCAGGACGTAGTCCCCGGACGCGAAGTCGATCTGCGGCTCGTTGTAGAGGGTCGTTTCGTCGGCGCTGAAATCGTAATAGTAGCGCCGCGGCGGGCTGACCAAAGACTCGAAGCCCAGCCGGACCTCGTCACCCGCCCAGCTCCCGCCGACGGTCAGCATCCCCAGGCCCGGCGTCTCGACCTCGCGCAGCTCCTCGCCCCCCGCCGAGAAGACCACCAGCCGGTGGTGGGCGTCGTGCTCGTAGAGGGCGTAGAGCCGGCCGCCGATGCCGTGGACCTCGGCCAGCTTGTCCGCGGGATGTTCGCCGATCACCTCCTCCAGCTCCGTGGGTTCCTCGACGGGCGCCCGCAACAGGCGGTAGCGCTCGGCGTCCTCGTCGGTCAACACGTAGAGGAAACCGTCCCGGACGTGGGCCTCGTAGAGGGCCTCCAACCCGGTGATCACCGGCCGCAGCTCCGTCCTGCCCGCCCGGCCCAGGTAGACCTCGCTGCGCTCGCCCATGTTGCGTCGGTGACCGACGAGCCACTCCCCCGATTCGTCGACCTCGACGAAATGGAAGTATTCCTTGACCTCGTCGTGGGCGAAGACCAGCACGTCCTCGTCGGCCGGGGCGTCCAGCTTGTGCAGGTAGACCCGGTGCCAATAATGCTCCTCGCCCTCCGGAACCTCGCCGGCTGCGGGATTGCAGGAGTAGTAGAACCCCGAGCCGTCGGCCAGCCAACTCACGCCGTAGTGCCGCCTGCCGCGCAGGTCCTGCTCGCGGTCCACCCCCGTTGCGACGTCGATGACGCGCACCGACGGGTTCTCGTCGCCCGCCCGCGCCACGCCGTAGGCCGCCAGCCCGCCGTCGAAGCTCGGCACGTGGTAGTCCAGGGTCGCCTCGTCGTCCCACTCGTTGGGGTTGAGCAGCGTCACGGGCTCGGAGTCCAGGTCCGCCCGGGTCAGCAGGCGGTACTTCTCCTCCCGACCCTCCCTGGCGTAGTAGAAGACCCGCTCACCGCGCTTGACCGGGATGGGAAAGCCGACGTCGTCGTAGCGCAGCAAACCCTCCAGGCGCTCGAGCAGCCACTCCCGCTGGGGCAGGCCGTCGAGGTGCGCCCGGGTCAGGCTCTCCTGGGCCGCGGCCCAGCGCTTGACTATCGGATCCTCGTCGGCCTCCAGCCAGCGGTAGTCGTCGACGACGGTCTCGCCGTGCAGGGTCTCCTCGACGGGCTTCTTGGGGGTTTCGGGATAATCGAGGGGCATGTTCATCTCCAATCGCCGGGACGGATGATCGCTTTTCATCAAACCCAGTTTAAAACGCCGGAGAACGTGGAGCAAGTCCGGGCCGGTCCGTTGAAAACCCGGTTTCTTGTCTCACGGTACCGCTTGACAGCCAACCCCCGGAACTGGCACGGTTTTTGCACTTCAACGACCGTTACCACCAATGATAACGGTGCGTTTCCGCAAAAACCGTGCCAGTTCCGGGGGTTCTTGTTTCTAGTTGCGGCGGGAGTGGCGGTCGGGTTTTCAACGGACCGCATCGCCGCGGTCGATATATGCCGAAGGCCGGGGTAGCCCCGGCCTTGGGTGCCAGCGATTGCCGGTCTACGACGCGTTGCGCTTGCCGACCAGGCGCGACAGGTGGCCCTCGACGAGGAAGCTGATCGGGTGTTCGAGGTAGTGGATGGGCTCCATGTAGCAGCTCATGTAGCACAGGTGGCCGCAGTGGTGCATGGGGGCGTCGCGGTAGGCCCGCTGCAAGACGGCCCACAGGCTGGGCTCCTCGAGCAGGTTGCCCGCCGACCAGTGGACCTTGGTGCAGGGGTAGTAGACCTCGCCCAGGGGGCCGACCTTGGGCGTCACCGTGGCGTAGCAGCGGTAGGGCAGGAAGTCGCGCACCCGCTCGAGGTACAGGGTGGTGTTGAGAACGGGATAGCCGGCCTGCTTGCGCTCGATCAGGGTATCGATCAGGGCTTCGTACTCGGGATTGCCGACGAGATCCGGGTTGGGGTGGAAGCCGTCGACGCGGGGCACGGCGTTGAAGCTGACGCCGATCTCGGCGGCGAAGTCCAGCAGCGGCAGGATGTGGTCCAGCATGCCGGGCAGGATGACGGCGTTGATGTTGATCTGGAAATCCTTCTTATCCTGTTCCTGGGCGTACTCGCGCAGCAGGCCCATCACCCGGTCGCAGGCGCCCTTGACGCCGACGACCTTGTCCCAGGTGCCGGGGTCCGTCGAGTCCAGGCTGACGATCATCTGGTCGATGTAGTCCAACAGGACCTCGTGCTTGGGCATCAGTAGCAGGTTGGTGTTGAGTACCAGGGGGGCGAAGCCGAGGTCGTAGGCGTGGGCCATGATCCGGTCGATGTCCTTGAGGATCAGCGGCTCGCCGCCGGAGATGTCCAGGGCGGGGCAGCCCGGGCGGATCTTCTCCAGCACCCGCAGCATCTGCGCCGTGTCGAGCTCCCGATGGTCCATCTGGGGGTAGCCGCAGTACTCACAGCGCATGTTGCAGCGGTTGGTGATGTTGTAGCTGACCAGCACGGGCCGGATGGCGTGACCGTGGGGCTTGTCCTTGTCGAAGCGCACCTTGAGCAGGTTGCGGGCCAAGTTGGCCAGCCACTCGCCGCGGATACGCTTGAGGTTGAAAGCCATACTCGTCCCTCGCGGGGTGTGCGGTTAATCCGTTTCGTCTGTCACAGCCGGCATCTCGGTCAGGCTCAGCGCCCCGGTGGGGCAGACGCCGACACAGGCGCCGCAACCCGTGCAGCGTTCCTGGTCGATGGTCAGGTGCAGCTCGACCAGCTCGAGGGCCAGCGTCGGGCAGACACCGACGCAGCCGCCGCAGTAGGCGCAGCGCTCGCGATCGAGGAGCAGGGACATCCGCCGTCCCTTTCCGAGGTGGTCAGGCCGGTTTAGCGCTGGGACAGCCTAGCATTTTGCCGGTCGGCTAGTCAACTGCTCGTTGCCGTCGACCGCCCGCTTGTATGTCAATTAAACCAGTATAGCCGACACAGCGCGTCTTGGCAAGCGGCGGGGACGCCAGTCCCCGCCCTACAGGGCCGTCGATTTGCGGGGGGCGGGGTTTCAATCCCACGCCGCCGGGCCGTCACGGTTTTTGCATACCGCAGACCTCCCTTCGGCGGGAGGTCTTCGGGCAAAAACACCCGCCGGCCCTATGTTATCGGCGGTTGGGTGCGGATCGGTGTTGTCGTACG
>WJLX01000034.1 GCA_014728225.1 Candidatus Coatesbacteria bacterium
GGCACGGTTTTTGCGGAGGCGGACCGTTACCCTCGTTCGTAACGGTCGCCGAGATGCAAAAACCGTGCCGGTTCCGGCGGGCCGGTGTCATCGCGACTCGGCGGCGGCTGTTTTTCAACGCTCGCACAACCGGGAACCCCGCGGGGTTCCCGGTTGTTGCCGCGTGGCGTTGATCGCTCAGCGGGCGCCGGCGGGCTGGTTGAAGATGAAGTAGACCAGTACGGTGCGCACCTGGTCGTCGAGCTGGGGTTCGTTATGGAAGGTGGTGTAGCCGACCTTGCCCGCGCCGTAGTTGAAATCGACCATCAGCGGGCTGTCCGCCAGGCTGCCGTCGTAGTACTCGACGTCGGCCTCGATCAGCACCTCCGTCGCCGGGCCGACGTCCTCGATGACCACCCAGTAGGGCAGGTCGAAGTAGATGTCGACGGTCGACGAACCCAGGTAGTCCTCCAATTCCTGGCGCAGGATCGTGCCGGAGACGGTGCCGGTCTTGCCCACGTCGGGGTAGCCGTCGTCCTCGTCGAGGAAGGTCACGGCGTCGGGCCAGGCCTGCTCGATGTACTCCCACTCCCAGTCCGAGGCGTAGAGGAAGCCGCCCTCGTAGACGAACTGCCGCAGGTTGTCGACGACATCGTTGTCGTAGGCCCAGGAGGTGTCGGAGCCGCAGTTGAGGAACAGCATCTGCAGGTCGGCGAAGGTGGACCAATCGGCCAGGTCGGCGTCGTCCAGGGTGGTGAAACCGTAGCCCAGGTCGTCGAGGATGGCTTCGATCTCGTCGTAGCTGCCGGGAACGACGCCGATGGCTGAGGCGTCGGTGTCCAGCTCGAGTTCGACGTCGTTGGCGAAGTCATCGGGGACGTTGACCGAGGCCGTGGCCTGGAACCCGCCCTTGACGGCCGTCAGGGTGGCCGAGCCCTCGGGCAGCTCGTCGGTGAAGGTGAAGCGGCCGGCGCTGTCCGAGGTGGTCAGGTAATCGGCGTTGGCGCCGCCGTCGTAGGTCAGCTCGACCAGGGCTCCGGCGATGGGCGTTTCACCGTCGGCGGCGTAGACGTAGCCCGAGAGGTGTTGGGGATCGAAGCTGCCGTCGCCCCCGCCGCCGGCGTCCGTGGAGGTCGAGCAGGCGCCGAGGAACAGCAGGCCCGCGGCGAGAACGGCTGTAATGATCTTGCGCATGGTATGCCCCTTGAAGTTGTTTTCACCAGTAGACTCTCTCATTTTATACCGCTATTCCAATCAGTTCCACTATCAAGGGGCCTCCCGGCAACGGCAGGCCCCGCGGTAAACTCACTCAGCGGCTGTCGATGGGCTTAAGCCCGGCCCTCGTCCAGATAGTACTGCTTCCACCACTGTTTGAATTCGCCGCTCTTGATCGGCCGCCACCAATCCTCGTTGTCCCGGTACCAGTCGACGGTGGCCTCGAGGCCCACGCGGAAATCGACCCGGGGCTTCCAGTCCAAGCCCTTGAGCTTGGTCGAGTCCAGGGCGTAGCGCATGTCGTGGCCGGGGCGGTCGGGGACGTGCTTGAGCAGGTCGAGGGGTTTGCCGGCGGCCTCGAGGATCGCGGCGCCCATCTCGTTGGTGTCCCTGAGGTTGCCGCCGCCGCAGTTGTAGACCTCGCCGGGCGCGCCCCGCTCGAGCATCGCCAGCAGGCCCCGGCAGTGGTCGTCGACGTGGATCCAGTCACGGACGGCCTTGCCCTCACCGTAGATCGGGCATTCCAGGCCGTCGATGGCGTTGGTGACGAACAGGGGCAGCAGCTTCTCCGGGTACTGGCGCGGGCCGTAGTTGTTGCTGGCCCGGCTGATGATCACCGGAACGTCGTGGGTGGCCCAGTAGGAGTAGGCCAGGCGGTCGGCGCCGGCCTTCGAGGCCGCGTAGGGGTTACGCGGCATCAGCGGGTCCGTCTCGACGGAAAAACCCTCGGGCACCTCGCCGTAGACCTCGTCCGTCGAGACCTGGACGAAGCGCTCGATCTTCAGCGCCTTGGCCGCCTCGAGCAGCACGTAGGCGCCGTAGACGTCGGTGCGGATGAAGGCGTCGGCGTCGACGATCGAGCGGTCGACGTGGGTCTCGGCGGCGAAGTTGATCACCGCGTCGCAGCCCTCCATCGCCTGACGCACGTCATCGACCTCGGCCACGTCGCCTTTGATGAAAGTGATGTCGTCTTTGAGCTGTTCGAGGTTCCGGGGGTTGCCGGCGTAGGTCAGCTTGTCCAGGACGGTGATGAGCCAGTCCGGGCGCTCGCGGCGCAGCAGGTGGACGAAGTTGGAGCCGATGAAGCCGGCTCCGCCGGTGACGAGGATGTGCACGGCCACTCCTTGGCTGGCGCTCCCGTCTCGGATGAACTGTTTACGACGAGAGCGTTACCACATCTGCAGTTCACTTGACGGCCCATACTATAACACAGGCGCCGCCCCGGCGACGGTTGTTCGGCGATCGCTACGGCTCCCGGGGTGTCCCGCCGCCGGAACCGGCATGCTTTTTGCATCTCGGCGACCGTTAAACCGATGCTAACGGTCGGCCTCCGCAAAAAGCATGCCGGTTCCGGCTCGCCTCCGGCCGTTCCCGTTGGTCATTCCCCTTCGCCGTCGCCGGTGAGCGTCGCCGTTTCGAGCAGCTTATCGAGTTCGCCCAGTTGGGTGTCCAGCTCTTCGAGGGTTCCGCTCAGCGGGGTTTGCCGATGTCGGGCCAGGGCCGCGCCGTAGAGGTCGCCGCCGACCGTTCGCAGGCGTTTATAGGTTGCGGCCTGGAGCTGTTTCTCGGCGAACAGCTCCTCGGAATCCTTGGCCAGCAGCCAGTCCACCAGCAGCAGGTTGAGGTTGATCGCTCCGCTGAACAGCTTATCGAGCAGGATGAAGATGTCGGTGATCGGATCGGTTTCGAGTTCGTCGATAACCTCGTCGAAGGTGCGCAGCCGGCTGGTCAGTCGTTTGAGCACGCCGTTGCCCAGGCTGAAGCTCAGGCGGAAGTCGGAGTGCAGCAGGGGGTTGGCGCCGAGGAGGTTGGCCAGTTTGAGGACGTCCTCGGCGTAGAAGATGGGCATGTCGTTGATCAGTTCGTAGGCCGAGACGTCGGTGCTGGAGCGCAGGTGGCGTTCGACGTGGCCGCGGTAGACGTCGCGGACGGGCTGGCCGCCGAGGAGGTCCGCCTTGTACTTGAAGTAGCGTTGTTCGAAGGTGATCAGGCGGTCTTTTTGGTGTTGGGTGTATTCGAGGAAGGCGAGCTTGTAGGTTTCGCGGTGTTGTCGGCGGTCGCGGCGGCGGTCGATGATGAAGGTGATGAAGATGACGATGAAGGAGGCCGCCGTGGCGATGGCCCC
>WJLX01000035.1 GCA_014728225.1 Candidatus Coatesbacteria bacterium
GAAGCCGTGATCAGCGTGGACACCTACAAGCCCGCCGTGGCCGAGGCCTGTCTGGCCGCCGGGGTTCAGATAATCAACGACGTCACCGGCCTGCGCGGTCCGGAGAACGACGACGCCATGGCCCGGGTGGCCGCCGAGTACGGCGCCGGCGTCGTGGTGATGCACATGCAGGGTTCCCCGCGGGACATGCAGCGCGACCCCCGGTACGACGATCTCGGTCGCGAGCTGCACGACTTCTTCCTCGAACGGTTGCGGGTCTGCGTCGGCGCCGGCCTGCCCGCCGAGGCCGTCGCCCTCGATCCGGGGATCGGCTTCGGCAAGCGCCTGGAGCACAACCTGGCCCTGCTCAACCATCCGGAATGGTTCTGCGGGCTGGGACGGCCGATCGTCGTAGGCGCCTCGCGCAAGTCCTTCATCGGCGGGCTGACCGCGGCCTCCGTCGAGGAGCGGCTGCCGGGCACCCTGGCCGCCCACACCGTCGCCCTGCTGCGCGGCGCCCACCTGCTGCGCGTCCATGACGTCCCCCAGGCCGTCCAGGCCTTGCGCGTGGCCGCGGCGATCAAGGGAGCCGGCCAATGAAGCGCATCGCCGCCGGTTTCATCATCCCCGTGGTCCTCGGGCTGGCTCTGGGCGCCCTGGCCCTCTCCATCGGCTTCTCCCGGCCCGGCGACGAGCCCGACAACTACGCCGACGCCCTGAGCGTTCTGCGGCGGGCCGAGAGCGCCCTCTTCGTACAGTCCTTCCTGGTCGATATCGGCGATGCCGAGCTGGCAGCTTTTGGTCACGGCGGCCTGCGCGATCAGCCCCTGGAGGCCGATGAGCGGTCACGCAGCCGCAGCCTGGCCGCCTACCGCGGGCTGTCCCAACGGCTGGGCCGTCTCGAGGCGAATCTGACCGGCCTGGAGCTCGACTCCCTGCTCAGCGAGCTTCTCGACCTCTGGCACACCCACCTCAAGCTGGCGGTGACCTGGTTGGAACTGCAGGAGGAGCTGGCCGCGGAGCCGGCCTTCGTCGACTACCTCGAACGCCCCCTACTCAGCGAGTACCCCTATCTGGTCGAGGTCGACCGGCTGTTGGCGCGGACCGACGTCGAGCGGGCCCGGGCGATGGGGGCCATCGTTCTGGGGCAGCGGCGATTGGTCTGGCGGCGCAGCCGGGAAATCTCCCGGGCGGTGATGGTCTTCTAGGCCGAGCCGTCGTTCGCCGATGCACCGGCGTTGGGCGCCGGCCCTCCGTTCTCGACGGTCCACCACCGTCTGGCGCCATGTTAAAGGGGCGGCTGGAGACAGCCGCCTCTTCGGGTAGCTCGACGGTCCAGCAATAACCCAAGCGTCACGTAGGGCGGTCCCGGGGGTTCAACCCCCCGCGGGCCGCCGCGTATAACGACACGGAGGCGGTTCGCTGACGACGTAACGGCGGCCAGGGGTGCCGCCCACGAGCCGGAGCGAGACAGCCCGGGGCCTTCGTGCTAAACTGGGGCGGTCGAGGATCCGGTCCCACGGACAGACAACCAATGAGCCGACAGCGAAAAGCCCTCAAATACATCATCCTGATCACGGTCATCTACGGCTCGACCTTCGTGGCGCTCAAGGTGCTGCTGGCGGAGCTGACGCCGTGGCTGCTGGTGGCGGCGCGCTTCGGCGCGGCTGGGGTGGTCGTCGGCGCGGCGGCGCTGATCAAGGGCGTGCGCTTCGGTCGGGGCGTCTGGGGCCGGGGGGTACTGCTGGGGCTGGTGCTGATGGCGGGCTACGGCCTGCAGACCCTGGGCCTGGTGAGCAGCGGGGCGGGGAAGTCGGCCTTCATCACCGCGCTGTACGTGGTCTTCACCCCCTTCGCCGCGGCGCTGCTGACCAAGCGCAGGCTCAACCGGCGGGTATTGGGGGCGGCGCTGGCCGCCCTGGCCGGGGTCTACCTGCTGGCGAACCCCCGGGGCCTGCCCGCGGTGGGTGACCTGTACACCCTGGGGTGCGCGGCGGCCTTCGCCCTGCATCTGGCGCTGATCGACCGCTACGCCCGCGAGGGCGAGGAGCTGCAGTTGACCACGGTCCAGTTGCTGGTGGTGGGACTCCTGGCGGCGGCGCTGACCCTGCTCTTCGAGGAACCGAGCCTGGAGCTCAGCGGGCTGGGCTGGGGCCTGCTGGCCTACCTGGCCTTCGCGGCGACGGCCCTGGTGGTGCTGCTGCAGATGTACTGGCAGCCGGCGCTGGGGGCGGGTCCGGCGGCGGTGGTCTACGTCGGCGAGGCCGTGGTGGCCTGGCTGGGCGGGATGCTGCTGCTGGAGGAGAGCTTCGCCTGGTCCGGCTACGCGGGAGCGCTGTTGATCGTCGGTGCGGTGCTGCTGGCGGTGGTGCCGCGCAAGCGTCCGCCGAGCGAGATCGGCCTGCCGCCCGATCCGGGGGGTGGACGATGAGGCGGCCCGGTCTGGACGAGTTGCGGACGGCGGAGCGGGGCTACATCGGCGGACCGACGCAGCCCCTGAGCGCCTGCGTCATCTGGCCCAACGATTACGCCACCGGGGCGGCCAACCTGGGCCACCAGCGGGTCTGGGAGCTCATCGACACGGCACCGGGCTGGTGCGCCGACCGGCTCTACGCCGGGGAGCCGCCAACAGGCCGGCCGGTCAGCTTCGCCTGGGAGCGCCCCCCGGGCGACTTCGACCTGCTGCTGGCCTCGACGGCCTTCGAGGCCGATTACCCGGCCCTGCTGGAGCTGCTGGCTGCGGCGGGGCTGTTGAGCGACCACGCCGAGCGGTGCGGACCGCTGGTCATCGCCGGGGGCATCGCCCCCACGCTCAACCCGCGCCCCCCGGCGCCCTTCGTCGACGCCGTCTATCGGGGCGACGCCGAGGTCGCGCTGCCGGGGCTGCTGGCTGAGCTGGCGCAGTCCGGCCCCCTCGACCGCCGGGGCTTGTGGGAGCTGCTGGCGGAGCGCGGCCTGTACGTCGACGCCCTGGGAGAACCCGCGGCGCCAGTCCACCACTGGACCTCGCCGACGGGAACCTACGCCGCCTCACGGATCGTCAGCCGCCGCGCCCACTTCGGCGCGACGCTGCTGGTCGAACTCGGCCGGGGCTGCCCGCGGGGCTGCACCTTCTGCGCGGCACGCTGGGCCGCCGGGAGCTGGCGACCGGCCGAGCCCGCCGCCCTGCGCGAGCAGATCGCCGCCCTGACCCGCGAGCTGGCCGTCCAGCGCGTCGGTCTGGTGGGCACCGCCGTCGCCGAGGCCGCCGACTTCCACGGGCTGCTGAACTGGCTGGAGACGCGGGGGCTGAAGGCCACCTCGAGCTCCCTGCGCGCCGACCTGCTGACCCCGAAGATCGCCCGGAGCCTGGTCCGCCTGGGGCAGCGGACGCTGACCCTTTCCGCCGAGGCCGGTACGCAACGCCTGCGCCGCAGCCTGGCCAAGGGTCTCGACGACGACGACCTGCTGCGCGCCGCCGAGTCCGTCGCCGCCGCCGGGGCCGAACGGCTCAAGCTGTACTTCATCTACGGCCTGCCCGGCGAGACCGACGCCGACCTCGAGGCCGTCGGCCAACTCTGCGCCCGGATGCGTGAACGCCTGGGAAGAACCCGCCTCGAGGTCTCCGCCTCGCCCCTGGTGCCCAAGCCGCTGACCCCCCTGGCCGGGACGCCGCTGCCGCCCGCGACCGAGCTGCGACGCAAGCGTAAGCTGATCCACGCCGCCCTGCGCCGGATCGGCGTCGGCCGCCCGACCGGGGAGTCGCCGCGCAACGCGCTCTGGCAAGCCGCCCTCTCCCGGGGCGACGAGACGATCCTGCGCCGCCTCAGGGAGGGTGTCGGCAAGGGCGCCCTGATCCGCGAGGCCCTGGCGGCCGGTGAGAAGTGACGGCTTGACGACGCTGTAGAGCGGCGGACGGCAACCACATTCGGCCCTCGATCTCGAGCGCCGCTCCTCCAGCCTGGGCGAGCGCCGCCTAGCGTACCGGGCCGGCAAGGTTCTTGCATTGACGACGGACCCCGGGTCCGTCGTCGCAACAACCTCGCCGGCCCTCGTCGATAGACGCTGCGATCGGCCGGCGCAATTCACGAACGGAGAGGTTACATCCTCCCGCCTGCGACCGACAACTGAGCGCCGGCGCGCTTGTTGCGCCGAGTTTCCCGGGCGGGAAACTCGGCGCGCAAGAAGCGTGACGGCGCGGGGCCCGCCTTGCCAGCCCGCCGGAGCGGTGCTACAATCCGCCCGATAAACCTGCGGCCCCGGCCGCATCTTCAGCCACACCGCTCGACAACGGGGAGGACGTTCCAGTGAAGATCCACGAGTACCAGGCCAAGGCCGTCTTTCGGGAGTTCGGCATCCCGACGAGCCGGGGCGAGCTGGTCGAGGCAACGGAGCAGGCCGCCGCGGCCTTGGACAAGGTCGGATTGCCCTGCGTGGTCAAGAGCCAGGTCCTGGTCGGCGGCCGCGGCAAGGCCGGCGGCGTGCGCTTCGTCCGCAGCCGCGAGGAATACGACAGCGCCGTCGACGAGATCCTCGGTATGCGGATCAAGGGCCTGACCGTCGAAAAACTGCTGATCGACGAGGCCGTCGACATCGCCGAGGAACTCTACCTGGGCGTCGTGCTCGACCGCTCGGCCAAGCGACCCGTCTTCATGGTCTCGGCCGCCGGGGGCGTCGAGATCGAGGTCGTCGCCGCCGAGACCCCGGAGAAGCTGCTCAAGCTGCCGATCGACCCGACGATCGGTTTCCGCGGTTTCCACGGCCGCCGCCTGGCCGCCTTCCTCCACGATGATCCGGCGATCCGGAAACAATTGGCCGAGATCCTCGCCGGGCTCTATCAGCTATTCATGGCCAAGGACTGCTCCCTGGCCGAGATCAACCCCTGCGTGATCACCGGCGACGGCGAGGCCACGGCCATCGACGCCAAGATCAACTTCGACGACAACGCCCTCTTCCGCCATCCCGACATCGCCGAGCTGCGCGACATGACCGCCGAGGACCCCCTCGAGGTCAAGGCCAAGGAGGCCGGGCTGTCCTACGTCAACCTCGACGGCACCGTCGGCTGCCTGGTCAACGGCGCCGGGCTGGCCATGACCACGATGGACCTGATCAAGCACTTCGGCGCCGAGCCGGCCAACTTCCTCGACGTCGGCGGCTCCAGCAACCCGCAGAAGGTGCTGACGGCGATGGAGATCATCACCAGCGACGCCAACGTTAAGTCCATCCTGCTCAACATCTTCGGCGGCATCACCCGCTGTGACGACATCGCCAACGGCCTCATCCAGGCCCTCGAACAGCGGCCCCTCGAGGTGCCCCTGATCGTCCGGCTGACCGGGACAAACGAGGAAGAGGGTCGGGCCATTCTCGAGGAGCACGGCATCGAGGCCGGCTCCGATCTGGACCAGGCCGTCAGGCAGGCCGTCACCGCCGCCCAGGGCGTTTAAAGGAGGACAGATGAGCATCTTCGTCGACGAGAACACGCGCCTGGTCGTTCAGGGCATCACCGGCCGCGACGGCTCCTTCCACACCGAGCAGATGCTGGAGTACGGCACCCGGGTCGTCGCCGGGGTCACCCCGGGCAAGGGCGGGCAAAAGGTTCACGGCGTCCCCGTTTTCGATACCGTGGACGAGGCCGTCGAAGCCACCGCTGCGAACACCAGTGTGGTCTACGTCCCGGCGCGCTTCGCCGCCGAGGCCATGCTCGAGGCCGCCGACGCCGGCATCCGCCTCTGCGTCGCCATCAGCGAGGGCCTGCCGACCCTCGACGTTCTCGAGGTCTACAACTACTACCGGGCCCGGGGCATCCGCTTCAGCGGTCCCAACTCTCCCGGCATCATCTCCCCGGGCAAGGCCAAGGTCGGCATCATGCCCGCCCGCATCCATCGGCCCGGCCACATCGGCGTTGTCAGCCGCTCCGGCACGCTGACCTACGAGGTCGTCTGGAACCTGACCAACGCCGGCATGGGCCAGTCCACCTGCATCGGCATCGGCGGCGACCCGATCATCGGCACCAACTTCATCGACTGCCTGGCCGCCTTCGAGGCCGACCCCGACACCCACGGCGTGGTGATGATCGGCGAGATCGGCGGCACCGACGAGGAAGCCGCCGCCGAGTTCATCGCCGCCGAGATGCAGACCCCCGTCGTCAGCTTCATCGCCGGACGCACGGCCCCCAAGGGCAAGCGCATGGGCCACGCCGGAGCGATCATCGCCGGCGGCAAGGGCACCGCCGAGAGCAAGCGCGAGGCCCTCGAAGCCGCCGGGGTTCCCGTGGCCGACCTGCCCAGCCAGCTCCCGGGCCTGCTCAAGGAGAAGCTGGGCTAGTAACACATCGGCGACAAGCGACACTAACACGGGACGAGCCGGGCGCTCGTCCCGTTTTTGACTTGACCGCAGCCGCTTATTACCATTGTTACTAGAGTTGGACGACGAACACACCTTAGCAGACTGAACGCCAAAGGAACGAGGATGAAGCAGTTACCAATTGTTCTGTTGATGTTCGCGCTGATGATTACCGCAACCGCCGACGATTGGATCGTCGAGACGGTGGACTCGGATGATGATGTCGGCTACGATACCTCCCTGGCGCTGGATGCCGGCGGCAACCCGCACATCTCTTACAAAGACCGCACCAACTGGGACCTCAAGTACGCCGCCTGGAACGGCGCGAGCTGGGAGCTCGAGACCGTGGAATCGGCAGGTTATGTCGGCCATTATACCTCCCTGGCGCTGGATGCCGGCGGCAACCCGCACATCTCGTACTACGACGCCACCAACCAAGAACTCAAGTACGCCGCCTGGAACGGCGCGAGCTGGGAGCTCGAGACGGTGGATTCGGGTGGTGGTGGTGATGTGGGCCGGTACACCTCCCTGGCGCTGGATGACTCCGGCAACCCGCACATCTCCTATATAGACTACACCGACTACGATCTCAAGTACGCCGCCTGGAACGGCGCGAGCTGGGAGCTCCAGACGCTGGATTCGGGTGGTTTTATCGCCGGGTACACCTCCCTGGCGCTGGATGCCGGCGGCTACCCGCATATCTCGTACTTTGACTTAAGCAACCACAACCTCAAGTACGCCGCCTGGAACGGCGCGAGCTGGGAGCTCGAGACGGTGGATTACGACGGTGATGTCGGCTCGTACACCTCCCTGGCGCTGGATGACTCCGGCAACCCGCACATCTCGTACTACGACGAAACCAACGGCTATCTCAAGTACGCCGCCTGGAAC
>WJLX01000036.1 GCA_014728225.1 Candidatus Coatesbacteria bacterium
CGACGGAGATCCCCACGGCCCCGGCCGGCACCCGCGAGCTGTTGATGGGTAACCACGCCCTGGTGCGCGCCTTCTGCGAGGCGGGCGTCCAGGTGGTGACGACGTATCCGGGCTCGCCGACGCCGGAGATCGCCGCGGGTTTGCTGGCGGCCAAGCCGGAGGGGCTCTACTTCGAGTACTCGACCAACGAGATCGTGGCGACGGAGTTCGCCTTCGGCGCGGCGCTGGCGGGGGCGCCGAGCTGCGTGTTCTTCAAGAGCGTGGGGTTGAACGTGGCGGCGGACGCCTTCGTCCAGTTGCCGCTCTACGAGCTGCCGGGGGGTCTGGTGGTCATCGTGGGCGACGACCCCAGCGCGCTGTCGAGCCAGAACGAGCAGGACAACCGGCGCTACGTCCGGCTGTGCTACATGCCGATGCTGGAGCCCTCCGACGCCCAGGAGAGCAAGGACATGTTCGTCTGGGCCTCGAGGATGGCGCGGGAGCATCGCACGGCGATCATGCTGCGGATGACGACGCGGATCTCCCACGGCAGCATGCCGGTGGAGTTCGGCGCGCTGCCGGAGAGTCCGATCGAACCGGGGGGGGTGCCGGACAAGACCCAGGTGCCCATCGCCGCCGACGCCGTGGCGATGAAGGGTAAGGCTCTCGAGCGGCTGATCGAGTTCGGGCAATACGCCGAGGCCGACGACTGGAACTACGTCGTGCGCCAGGCGGGGACGGACGCGGGCTGCGGAATCATCTGCGGCGGGGCGGCCTTCGCGGCGACGCGCTCGGCGCTGCGCCTGCTGGGCCGGGGGGCCGAGATCCTCAAGCTGGGGCTGAGCTACCCCCTGCCGCGGCGCAAGCTGGTCGAGTTCTGCCGGAGCCACGACGAGGTCCTGGTGATCGAGGAGCTGGACCCCGTCCTCGAGGAGGAGCTGAAGGTCATCGCCTACGAGGAGGGGCTGGACTGCCTGATCAGCGGGCTGGGCAAGTACGCCCGGGCGGAGGATTTCAGCGCGCAGTTGGCCGAGCTGGACCCGGGCCGCCTGACCCGGCTGCTGGGTAAACGCTTCGGTGTCGACTACCCCCTCGAGGTACTGGACCTGAGCGACAAGGCGCCCAGGCGGCTGCCCCAGCTCTGTCCGGGCTGCGGCCACCGCTCGGCGGTCTTCGGGACCAAGATGGCCGTCGGCCGCCGGGGCCACGCCCAGGCCGACATCGGCTGCCACACCATGAGCTACTTCCCGCCCTACGAGCTGGGCGAGAGCCTGGTCTGCATGGGCGCCGGACCGACCGTCGCCCAGGGCATCAAGCACGTGCTGGGCGACAGCAAAGTGACCAGCTTCCTCGGCGATTCGACCTTCTTCCACGCCGGGATCGAGGGGCTGATCAACGCCGCCTGGAACGATCACGACGTGACGGTGCTGCTGATGGACAACCAGATCACGGCGATGACGGGCCACCAACCCAACCCGCACTCCGGTCGCGGCCCGGAGGGTTCCCGGGCGGAGATCGAGCCGGTTAAGCTGCTGCAAACCCTGGGCTTCGCCCAGATCGAGGAGGTCGAGGCCTGGCGGATCGACGAGGTGCGTGAGGCGGTCAAGCGCGGCCTGGCCTTCACGGGTCCGGCGGTGGTCGTCCTGCGACATCCCTGCATGCTCTACACCACCCGGCAGTGGCGGCGCGAGCGCAAAATGCCGCCGCCCTATCGGGTAGACACGGACAAGTGCACGCTGAAGAAGACATGCATCAAGTATTTCGCCTGCCCGGCGTTCTACTTCGAGCCAGCGGGCGCGGTGCAGATCGATCCGGAGCTGTGCATCGGCTGCGGCTGTTGCGCCCAGGTGTGTCCGGAAGAGGCCATCGTTCAGGACACCGAGTACGTCCGGGCGTATTAGAGCACAGGGCCGGGTCGAACCCGACGACGACGGAGGCGGTGGCGCGATTATTGCACCGCCGGAGCCGGACGGACGTCGAGAACCGTCAATGCCGCAATAAGCGTGCCACCGCCGGCGCAGGGCCGGGGTCGCCAACCGGGGAGTCAGAATGTCCCAGACCTGCAACATCTACCTCATCGGCGTCGGCGGCCAGGGCATCGGCGCCGCCGGCCGGGTCATCACCCACGCCGCCCGGGCCGCGGGCGTCAACGTCGCCGGCGTCGAGACCCACGGCCTGGCCCAACGCGGCGGCGTCGTCGTCTCGACGGTCCGCCTGGGCGACGAACCCGGCTACAGTCCACTGATCGCCCCCGGCGAGGCCGACGTCCTCTTCGCCCTCGAGGCCGTCGAGGCCTGGCGCGCCGCTCGTTACCTGCGCCAGGGCGGGACCGTTATCGTCAACCTCAGCCCGATCGATCCGCTGATGACCCGTCTCGAGCGCGAACCCTACCCGCCGCTGGACGAGATCCCCCGGGCCTTCGCGGGCTTCGCCGGCGGGATCGTGGCCCTCGACGCCACCGGCTACGCCGTCGAGCGCGGCAGCTGGATCTCGACCAACGCCGTCCTGCTGGGCGCCCTGGCAGGCTCCGGCGCCACGCCCTTCGACGGCGCGATGATCGAGGAGGGCATCCGCCAAACCAGCAAGCCGGCCTACCTCGAGGTCAACCTGGACTGCTACCGCCGGGGATACGCAGCCGCCGTCGAGGTGGCCGAGGCCCGGTAGCTCTGTCCTGCGCCGCAAACCGGCCTTGACCGAACCCCCCGCGACGGTTTAAGATGCCCGGCGGGCGCCAGACGACGAGGAGCACCCGCCCCCGCGGCCCCGCCCTCCCCCGGCACATCGAGCCGAATGAGGACGTCGAGCGGCGCCGCGGCTTCAGCAACTTCCAGGTTGGCAACAGCTCACGAACCGCCCAAGCCGACACCCGCAGCCAAGAACCGAGGAGAGCCATGACCAAGTACGAATGCACCATCTGCGGCTACATCTACGACCCCGCCAAGGGCGACCCCGACGGCGGCGTCGACCCCGGCACCGCCTTCGAGGACATCCCCGACGACTGGGTCTGCCCGGAATGCGGCGCCACCAAGGACGCCTTCGAGCCGCTGGACTAGCCGAACACCCGTTCGGAGAGAGCTAGCCCGGCAGGTGTATGTTGGCCCGTGGCCCGCCGAACGAGTGTTCGGCAACGTTGTCGATCATGGACCGACCGAAAGGTCGGTCCTTCCTTGACCCGATCCGGGACCCGATCCGGCGAGACTGCAAAAAACACGAGGCCCCGGCGCGGTTGTTGCGCGAGTTTCTCCGGTCAGCCAACCGGAGAAACTCGGTATGCAAAAACCGTGACGGGGCCGGGCGACCGACGTGACACTTTTTCCTTGCTTTTTCCCGCCAAACGGGCATAATACCTTGCGGGCGGTCCGGGACCGCTGGGTCCCGCCGGACGCGCCGCTGAATCAGCTTCGTCACCCCCAACCAAAGGAGACGTGGTGGAGCTTTACGAATGCACGGTCTGCGGATACATCTACGATCCGCGTCAGGGCGATCCGGACTTCGGCATCGACGAAGGCACCGCCTTCGCCGAGCTTCCCGATCCGTGGGAGTGCCCGGAGTGCGGCGCCTCGCTCGACGCCTTCGAGCCCTACCAGGACTAGGACCGCGGCTTGCTCGGTTTGCCGAGGGACCCCTTGCGGGTCCCTCTTTTGTCGGCGGCTTGCATTTCCCACCTCGAAGGTGCATAATTATGCGCACCTGCTTATCGACCCGCCAGCCTGACCCGCCCGCGGATTTGTTTTGGAGGATTGCATGAACAGCCACAGCCGAAAAATCACCGACCACGTCTACTGGTGCGGCGTCCTCGACGCCGCCCTGCGCACCTTCGACGTCATCATGAACACCGAGTGGGGCACGACCTACAACGCCTACTTCATCGACGCCGACAAGCCCGCCCTCATCGACACCTCGAAGAGCTACCTTTCCGAGCTCTACCTGTCCCGGGTGCGCGAGCTAGTCGACCTCGACAAGGTCCAATACATCGTCTGCAATCACTTCGAACCCGACCACTCCGGCACCCTCGAACAACTGCTCAAGCTGGCCCCCAACGCCGTCCCGGTGATGAGCAAAGTCGGCGAGCGCTTCTTCCGCGGCCTGGTCGACTACGACGGCGAAACGCTGATCATCGAGGAGGACGGCCAGAAACTCGACCTGGGCAACCTCGAGCTCGAGTTCTACAAGACGCCCTTCCTCCACTGGCCGGACACGATGTGCACCTGGCTGCCCGCCGACAAGGCCCTGTTCACCTGCGACATCTTCGGCTGCCACTACGCCGACGACCGCCTGCTCTCCGATAGGGTCGGCGACTTCCACCAGGCCTACAAGTACTACTTCGACGTCATCCTGCGGCCCTTCAAGAAACACCTGCGCCAGGCGATGGAGCTCGTCGGTCACCTGCCCCTCGAGCACATCATGGTCGGCCACGGCCCGCTGATCCACGGCAAGCAGGAGGTCGAGCACTACTGGGGCCTCTACGAGGAGTGGTCCCAGCCCCTCAAGCCCGAGGGCGACAAACCGCTGTGCTTCGTCTTCTCCGCCTCGAGCTACGGCATGACCCACCGCCTCGGCAAGGCCGCCGCCGCCGGCGCCCGCGAGGCCGGCATGCAGACCCACTTCTTCGACGTCAACGACCTCGAGCCGGGACGGCTCATCGACGAGGCCGAGATGGCCGACCTGATCCTCGTCGGCTCGGACACCATCGCCGGCGACGCCCTGGCCCCCGTCTGGAACGCCCTGGCCCTGTTCGCCCTGGTGCCCCAGAAGCGCTCCAAGACGGCCGGAGCCTTCGGCAGCTACGGCTGGAGCGGCGAGGCCGCCCCGGCTATCCAGCAGCGCCTCGAGCAGTTCAAGTTCAAGACCCCCGAGGAGCCGCTGCGCGTCGTCCTGCGCCCCACCGAGGACGACCTGGCCGCCGCCCACGCCTGGGGCGTACGCCTGGCCGAGAACGCCCTGGGCTAGCGCGCTGACGCATTCCGTAGGGGCGGCTGTCCTCAGCCGCCCGCTTCTCCGACAAGCGACCCCGCAGACGGGGACTCACCATCCCGCCCGGCGAACAAGCCCTAACCCCTTACAGCTACCCGTTCTCGATTCAACCCCCAACCCTTATATCACCAGTCGCTAATGTTAGAATGACCGCGTAACGGCAGCATCAACAACCGCAAGGAGCCCACCCCATGCACAAGATGACCGAGGAGTTCCTCTGGGCCGCCTTCTGCGGCGAGAGCAAGGCCCACATGAAGTACGCCGCCTACGCCGACAAGGCCGCCAAGGATGGCCTGCCCCACATCGCCAAGCTGTTCCGCGCCATCAGCTACGCCGAGCGCGTTCACGCCACCAACCACTTAAAGGCCCTCAAGGCCCTCCAGGGTACCGCCGACAACCTCCAGGACGCCATCGCCGGCGAGAACTTCGAGGTCGAGGAAATGTACCCCGCCTACGACGCCGTCGCCAAGCTCCAGGACGAACGCGAGGCCGAACACAGCATCCACTACGCCATCGAGGCCGAGAAGATCCACGAGGCCATGTACCGCTCGGCCAAGGCTCACGCCGACAAGGGCGACGACTGGGAGATCGGCGATGTCTACATCTGCCCCAACTGCGGCTTTACCCACATCGTCTCCGACAAGGATCCCCTGCCCGAGGTCTGCCCCGTCTGCCAGTGGAAGAAGGGGACCTTCAAGAAGTTCGACGGCTACGAAGAGCTGATCTAACCCCGAACATAGTCTTATGTAGCAAAACCGGAGGGC
>WJLX01000037.1 GCA_014728225.1 Candidatus Coatesbacteria bacterium
CAGGAGCGCCTGCTGCCGTCGGGCACGCCGGATTACGAGGGCTTGCGGGCGGCGGGCGTCTGCCAGCCGGCCGATTTCGTCGGCGGGGATTACTACGATTTCATCCCCATCGACGACCGCCGGTTGGGCGTGGTGATCGCCGACGTCTCGGGCAAGGGATTGCGGGGCCTGATGATGATGCTGGTTCTACGCACCCTGCTGCGCGGCGCTGCGCCGCGCCATCAGAACGCCCTGCCCGCCCTCTGCGAGACCAACCGCCTGCTGACCGGCGAGCTGTCCGGCGGCAGCTTCATCACCTGCCTCTACCTGGTTTTCGACAACCTCAACCAGACCGTCGAGGTCGTCAACGCCGGCCACAACCCCCTGCTCGTCTTCCGCTACGCCGAGGAGAAGGTCGAGCCGCTCAAGAGCCGGGGCCGCCCTTTGGGCATTCTGCCGCCGGTGGACTTCGACGCCAAGTTGGAGCCGGTACGCCTGCGTCTGAGCCGGGGTGACTGCCTGTTGGTCTATACCGACGGGGTAACCGAGGCGATGAACGAGCGTCAGGAGATCTTCGGCCAGGAGCGCCTGGTGACGGTGTTCGAGGAGCACGCCCGTCTGGCTCCACCGGTACTGGTCGACAAGATCGCCCGGGAGGCTCACCGCTTCTCCGGTTCCAGCGACCAATTCGACGACCTGACCATCGTCGCCCTGCGTTCCGAGGGCCGGGTGTTCAAGTTCAGGGACCCCTCGCTGCTCGAGGAGGGCGCGGTCTCCCAGCACATCGACCGCGCCCTGAGCGAGAGCCGACCTTTCAATAAACGCCGTGACACCCGTTCCTGACAGCGAGATCGTCAGAGTGGTCGGCGGGGGGCTGGCCGGTTGCGAGGCCGCCTGGCAGTTGGCCCGCGGCGGATGTCGGGTCCGGCTGTACGAGATGCGTCCCGGCGTCTCCACCGGGGCCCACCGCGGCGCCGGCCTGGCCGAGCTGGTCTGCTCCAACTCCTTCAAGGGTCGCGCCCCGCACCAGGCCCGTGGTCTGCTCAAGGCCGAGGGCGTGACGCTGGGTTCCCTGCTGCTCGAGTTGGCCGCGGAGTGCAGCGTACCCGCCGGCGCCGCCCTGGCGGTGGATCGGGATCGCTTCTCCGCCGCCGTCGAGGCTGCTCTGAACGCCGAATCCGCGATCGAGATCGTCCGGCGGGAGGTCTGCGACTGGCCGGCCGCTCCGCTGCTCCTGGCGACGGGACCGCTGACCAGTCCGGCGCTCTCGGCCGTTCTGCGGCGGGAACTCGGCGGGCGGCGTTTGTTCTTCCATGACGCCACCGCCCCCGTCGTCACCGCCGCCAGCCTGGACCGGCGCACCGTTTTCGCCGCGGGTCGACACGGCCGGGACAGCGATTATCTCAACGTCGGACTGCGGCGGGAACAATACGAAGAGTTCCACCGGCGGCTGCTGAGTCTGCCCCGGGCCCCGATCCAGGGCGTCGACGCCCGGGCGGAAGCCGACGGTTTGTCCCTCTTCGAGGCCTGCCTGCCCCTGGAGGTACTGGCCGAGCGCTCCGCCGACGCCCTGCGCTTCGGTCCCCTACGGCCGGTGGGCTTGCGCCGTCCCGACACCGGGGAGAGTTACTACGCCGTTATCCAGCTGCGCGCCGAGGATCGAGCCGCGACGCGTTATAATCTGGTCGGCTGTCAAACCCGACTGACACCGCCGGCCCAGCGGGAGCTCTTCCGCTCCCTGCCCGGTCTCGAAGGCGTCGAGTTCGTTCGCTACGGCCGGATGCACCGCAACTCCTACCTCGACGGGCCGCGATTGCTGAAACCGACCCTGGAACTGTTCGACAGGCCGGGCTGCTTCGTCGCCGGCCAACTCAGCGGCTCCGAGGGCTACGGTGAGGCGGTGTTGACGGGCCTGCTGGCCGGACGTAACCTCGCGCGTCGGTTGCGGGGTTTGCCGCCGCTGGAACCGCCGGCGACGACGATGCTGGGGGCCCTGGTGCGCACCCTGAGCGGTCGCGGTTTGCGACCCTCGACCGTGCCCGCCCCGGTGAACGCCAACTTCGGCCTGCTGCCGCCGACGACGGCGCGGACGCGCGGTAGGCGCGGGCGACGCCTGGGCCGGGCCCAACGCGCTCTGGCCGCCTGCCGCGTTTTCGCCTGGCGTCTCGCAACCGCTTACTAGCCAGCCCAACCCCGGATTGGAGAACCCATGATCAAGCACGTCACCGTCGGCACCGACGGTTCCCGCTACGCCGAGGGCGCCGCCCGCTACGCCGTCTGGCTGGCTGACGCCTATCAGACCAAGCTGACCGGCTGCTACGTGATGGACCGCCGCGTCCTGGAGGGACCCTTCTTCGCCCGCTTGTCGATGCTGCTGGGCTTCACCCCGGCCACGGATTACCGTGAGGCCGTCGAGCCCGTCCTGCACTCCCTCGGTGAGACCGCCCTGGGCTTCATCGCCGAGCTGGCCCGCGAGGCCGGCGTTGAGTTCACTCCGCGCATCTGCGAGGGCCCCGTGGCCAGCACCCTGGTCGAGCGCGCCGCCAAGTCCGAGGTCCTCGTCGTCGGCCGCCAGGGCGACCACGCCGCCTACGAGAATGATCTGCTCGGCTCGGTCGCCGAGGCCGTGTTGCGCCGCGCCCCCGCCGCCGTCCTGTTGGCCCCCGCCGATTATCTGGCACCGCGGCGACTGGCGCTATTCTACGACCAGCACACCGTCGACGGCGAAACGCTGCGCTTCACCCTGGCCCTGCCCCGGGAGCTGCCCCTCCTCGTCATCCATACCCCGGAGTTGGCCGACGAGGCCCGCCGCACCATCGAGGAGTACGGTCGACCCGCCGAATTCGAAGCCCTGGCCGAAACTCCGGCCGAGCGCGTCGCCCGCCTCAACGACAGCGACCTGACCCTGTTCGAGGCCGATAACGAGCGGGGCCATCTGGTTATCGACGCCCGCGTCCAGCAGGCCATCAACAACAGCCGCGGCCCCTTGCTGATCGCCTGATGGCTTCGGGTCTGTCCATCGGTACCCTGTTGGCTCTCGGCGCCGCGCTGCTGCCACGCCCCGTCGGCGGTCCCGCGGCCCGGACCATGCTGCTGATCCCGCCGGGGTGGGAATACGAATACCGCGAACGTTCCCTCCGCGCCCGGGAAGCCGACGGCTCGGGCACCCTCGAGCTGCGGCTGGACCCCTACCTGGGGCGGATACCCGCCGACGGCGAACTCCTAGCCGGCCCCCAGCTGCGCGGGACCGCGGCGGAAGGCGGCTTCGTCTGTCTCGAACTCGGCCAAACCTACGCCCGCGTCCTCGAATACCGACGCGGAAACCGTTGGGGACTCTACGCCGCCCTCTACGCCCACGGCTGGTTGTGGCACTGGACCTACGAGGCGCCGGCCGGGGAGCGCGAGGCCCGCCTACCCGGAGCCCTGGCCTGTCTGGCCGGCGTGCACTGTCGATTGCCCCAGGTGCTGGCCCGGGAGCCGCTTGATTTCAGCGGCAAGCTGACCCTGCGCATCGGTCCCGGTTTCCGCCTGGGTTTGCCTGAGGACTGGGTCCTCGAGGCGCGCGGCGACGGCGATTTCCTCGCCGTCTTGAAACATCGCGGCGCCACTGTGGCCGATATCGCCGTGACCACGACGGGACCCGCCGCCGGCCGCGACGACCGGGCCCTCTACCTGGAGAGTCTGCTGCTGGATATGGAGACCCGGCGCGACTTCTTCCAGCTGCTGACCTCGACGCCCACGGAGCTGGGCGGATTTCCGGCCCAGCTCATCCGCGGGCGGCTGCGGATCGACGGCTTTACGCTCCACTGGCGCTGCGCCGTCCTCTTCGGCCTGCAGGGCACCTACGCCGTCACCGGCACCTGCGCCGAAACCCACCACGAATCTTTCGATGAGCTGCTGCTGCGCGTCGCCGAATCCCTGCGCGAGGGCGCCCTGACACCCTGGTACGAGGAGCTGTGGTTCTACCTGCTGGAGCACGCCACCACACTGCTGATTCCGCTGGTCATCACCGTTCTGGCCGGAGTCTACTTCGGTCTGCACTATCTGCGACGCTTATTCACCTACATCGGCCTGTGGCGGGAAAGACGCGGCGGTGACGGCCGCTGGGGACGCTCCGGTCGCACCTTGGGCGACGACGACGAGCGGGAAAGCGCAGAACCGTAATACAATCAGCGACCGCCCCCCGGCCGGTGCTGCACGCAGGGGCGCAGGTCCGAAACGCTGGTCCGCATCGTTGGTCCGCATCGTTGGTCCGCATTACGGTTGTTGCTGGTAGAAAAAACCGCCGCGGTGCGGCGGTATATTGGAGAACATTGGAGAGCATTTAAGAGCATTGGAGAACGAAGACAGTAGCTGAACCCGGTTTGGCCGGCACCCCGGCCGCAGCCCACCGGGGAGATCCGGTGGGCGGACGCTGCCGGAGTAACGCGCCGGGACGTCCTTGTCAGGACAGCCGGGTCAGGACGGCCGGGTCAGGACGGCCGGGTCAGGGTTGGACGGTCTCGGCGGCCTTGAGCTGGCCCCAGGAAACGGGCACGGTGGCGGTGGCCACGGTCAGGCCGGCCACGGCCAGGACGGCCAGCACGACGAGAATGATGATGGTGCGGCGGTTCATGGGTTACCTCGCATGGGTTACCTCGCTGGATGGGTTGTCGACGAGCCGGAGACGAGCCGGAACCGTCAGGGGCTCCACCTATATATTTAGCACGCCGGGCGGGCGGGGTCAAGTTCCAGTTTTTTCGAGATACTTGTTGAGTAGGGCCAGGTAACTGCGCAGATAGGCCCGGCGGCTCATCAGGGGACGGCGGGCGGCCAGTTTGGCGCGGACCCGCTCCAACAGCCGGTGGCGCTCGGAGCGGTTCAGCCGGCGCCAGAGTGGACGCTGGGGCCAGGGGTCGCAGCGGGCGGTTGTTTCAGGCGCAGACGGGGCTTCTTGCGTTGGTGCGTCGCCCTTCGCCGAGGCGGTCTCGCTGCGCGGCTCGCGAGCAGCCCGCAAGACGGCGCGGCGGCAGTAGACCAGCGGCGGTAGCGAAGCCCGGGAACGCGAGGCCAGGGCCGAAGCGACGCCGCGCTCCACGGCGGCCACGGCTACCCCCCGCCCGTGCCAGTAGCGGAGCTCGGCCACGTCGCGATGTGACAGGACCAGGGGATAGCCGAAGCGTCGACTGAGCAGTTCGCCGACCTCTTCCAGATAGCTGTCGGGTTCTGGCATCTCCATGTCCCCTGTATAGCATACCAGACACAGATAACGCCAGCCGGAAACGAGCTACCATGACCAATCGACGTCTAGCCCGTGAAAGTGTCGTCAAGATGCTCTACCAGGCCGGCATCACCGGCGACGAGCTGACAGAGGTTAGTCGCAACTACTGGTCGGTGCGCTTCCCGCCCATGGAGGCCCGCGAATACGCCAAGCGGCTCCTCGGCCTCGTCGGCGGGCGCGACGCAGAAATCGATGAACTGCTGGCGGGTTGCCTGGACAATTACCGCCTCGAGCGTTTGGGTCTCGTCGAGCGCAGCCTGTTGCGCTGTGCGACGGCCGAGCTGCTGTTGGGTGAAACCCCGCCCCGGGTAATTCTCGATGAGGCCGTCGAGATCGCCCGTGACTACGCCGGCGACGAGGCGGCGGGTTTTGTCAACGGGGTACTGGATCGCCTGGCCCGGAAACTGGAGTTGCTTTGAGGATGGAGCTGAGGCGGGGAGGTGCGCAATGAAGAAACTTCCGGTGGCTCTCGTCGGCTGCCTGGTCCTGGTCGGCGTTGTGGGGGCGGCGACAGGACTCGACTTCGATCAGGCGCGGGCCTGGGAGCTGCTCGTCGAGCAGGTCGAACTCGGCCCCCGTCATCCCTGGGCGCCCGCTCACGCCGCAACGCGCTGGTGGCTCGTAGAGCAACTGGAGCCCTTGGTGGACGAGGTGGTCCTGCAACGCTTCACCTACGAGCCGGCCTTTGGTGAGCCCCTTGAGCTGTGCAACATCATCGGCGTGCTCAACCCCGAGGCGCCGCGGCGGGTGATGATCGGCGCCCACTGGGACACTCGGCGCTACGCCGATGAGGATCCCCTGCCGGACAACCGCGAGCGGCCCGTCCCCGGAGCCAACGACGGCGCCAGCGGTGTGGCCGTATTGCTCGAATTGGCTCGGGTCTTCAGCCTCGAGCGCCCCGAGGTCGGCGTGGTCTACGTCCTCTTCGACGCCGAGGACCAGGGGCGTCTGGCCGGGATGGAGTTCGCGCAAGGCTCGGTCGAGTTGGCCGCGGCCGGGCTGCTGTCCTACGACTGGGGGGTGGTCGTCGATATGATCGGCGACGCCGATCTCAACATCCACCCCGAGGGCCACTCCCTGGCTCTGGCGCCCGAGCTGGTCGAGGACATCTGGGCCGTAGCCGCCGAGCTGGATGCCGACGGCTTCAGCAAGGAACCCCGGCATACCATCACCGACGATCACCTGCCCCTGCTGCGGGCCGGACTGCCGACGGTGGTGCTGATCGATTTCGACTACGCCGTCTGGCACACCATCGACGACACCCCGGAGTATTGCTCCGCCGACAGCCTGGGCCAGGTCGGTCGGGTGCTGGAGACGCTGATCCGTTCCGAGGAGCCCTGAGCCGGGTCGCGGGTTGGCCGTTGGTGCGGACCTCGATCCGCTCTAGGGGATAAAGCACGCTGGAGCGCCGTTAAGCCGCCCGGTAAGCCGTGGCAAGGCGGTGGAGACATGACGGGAGCGGCCCGGCCGCCGGTTGTGACGCGGCGTTTCCGGCGCATTTCTACTCCGCCCGCCGGCGAACAGGATACAGGGATTGCTTAGCGGCGACGGACCACTTCAGCGCAACGGTTTTGTCAATCGCGGTTGGCGGCGATAGGCTCATTCAGGTTGCAGTGTATGATTGCGGCGGAGCCTGAGCGGTTTTCAACGTCGCCGGGCGGTTTATGCCACCCCGTGTTGCTTGATCCACCGGCTGCAGCTGACAGCCCTGGCGTCAGGACCTGAGCCAAACCGTTCAATACTGAACGCTCACGGCTGCTCCACGGCCGTCCACGGCCGTAAGGGGGGCGACCCCTGGCCGCAGTTTTCTCCAGCGGCTTCTACACGCTTGGCGGCGGCTACTCACGGCTGACTGGTGCAGAATAGCTGCGCTGCCGATAATAATCAAGCGGACCCGCGCGGGTCCGCTTGATGTTGCAGTCGGCCGGTTAGCCGGCCGGACGTTCAGCTTAGTCCATAGCCTTGATCGAACCCCAGCTGGACGGAACGACGTTGGTGCCGCTTTCGGTGACGGTCCAGTCGGTTAGATCGATCGGATCCTCGTAGATGGCGGTGCCGTCGCCGTAGTAGTAGCCGAAGATGGCGTTGTCCTGAGCTGCGTAGTTTTCGTAGAGGCTGTCGAAGTCCACGGTCACGGCGGTGGCGCCGTAGGCGTAGAACCAGGGCGAGAAGGTCTCGGCGTTGTAGGTGTCGCTGGAGTGGGCGTCGGAGTCGCACTGCCAGTTCTGGCTGCCGCTGGCCATCCAGTCCGTATCCAGCTCCCACATACCGGGTTCACCGTTCTGATCCTGGTCCCAGCCGTCGGTCTCGAAGTCCTCGTTGACGACGGTGTCACCGTCGGCGTCGACGACGACGTTGTCGATGCACCAGTACCAGAGCCAGGTGTTGCCGTTGGTGTTGTAGGTGTAGGAGAGCTGGGCCATGCCGTTGTCGGCGGCGGTGGTGATGTCGTGGGTCTCGTGGGTCTCGCCCATATCGGAATTCCAGTTGAAGACCTCGACCCAGGTGCCGTCACCGTTGTTGGAGCCCCAGATGGAGAGGAGGTCGAAGCGGAAGCCGTCATCGACGCCGGAGATGTCGGAAACCCAGCGCAGGGTCATCTGAACGGTGCCGCCGAGGTAGGCGTGCAGCGGGATGACCAGGAAGTCCAGGCTGGCCTGGTCTTCGAAGGTGTGGATCAGGTCGCCGTTGACCCAGAATTCGCAGTAGTCGTTGCCGTCGGCCGCGACCTGGCTGTAGTTGATGACGGCGTAGGCGCCGTCGTAGGCCGAGATGTCGACGGGGGTGTTGTGCTCCATCGTGCAGTCGTCGTTTGAGCCGTAGACGGTCTCGCCGTCCTTGACGCAGCCGATCTCGCTGCCCAGGACCTGCCAGTAGGCGTTGGCGTCGGTGTTGGCGCCGGTGCTGAGAGCGGTGCCGGCGAAGGCGGCGGCCGCAATCATTATGGTTATAAGAGCTATCTTCTTCATCTTACCCTCCCGGGTGGTGGTGGTTGAGTTTGCTTTTTTGTGCCTGACGCTGTTCTAAATATGCGAAAAAGTATTCAGAAGTGCGCCTAAGCACAACGACTAAGGTAGCACGGAATGGCAACCCTGTCAAGCCGGCGACCTATC
>WJLX01000038.1 GCA_014728225.1 Candidatus Coatesbacteria bacterium
GGCCATCATCTCGGCCTATTTGCTGGGCGCCAGCCAGGGCCGCCGTACCCCGCGGGCCGTCCTGGACACGGTCATCCTCGGCGTGGTCACGGCGTTGACGCACACTATCGTCGTCTTCGCCATGGGGATCGCCATCGAGCTGATCGGCGAGGCACTGAACCGGGAGCTGGTCGTCGTGGTCACCAGCATCATCGGCAGCGTGCTGGTCATCGGCGTGGGGGTCTGGATGCTGCGCCAGCGGATCGCGGCCTACTCCAGGCGCAAGGGGGTGGTCGATCACCACGGTGAGGTCGTCGCCGACGGCGGCGCTGAGCTCGGGCACGACCACGATCATGATCACGGTCATCATCATCACCACCACGACGAGCCCTACTACAATCTGTTCCACTCCCACAGCCACAAGCTGCCGGCCTGGGCCGAAGGCGACGAGGACAGTCCGGACCGGCGGCAGTGGAAGCGTCTGCTGGCTTTGGGAGTCTCCGGGGGCATCGTGCCCTGCAAGGGAGCGATGTTGATCCTCTTCGGCACCTCGGCGGCGGGCAGTTTTTTCGATAACCTGGCCGAGCCCCTGATTGCGCTGTCGATCTACAGTCTGGGCATCGCGGCGACGATGATCGTCGTCGGTCTGTTCGCCGTTTTTTTCTCCAAGGCCGTCGAGCGGATGGCCCACAAGGCCAAGCGGACTGACTCGCCCTTCTGGATCAAGGTGCAGAAGATCATCTTCTGGGGCGGACCGGCGACGGTGCTCCTCGTGGGCGGCTACCTGCTGCTCTACTCTCTCAGCCTGCTCTAGGCGGAACGATGACCGGCCGCCGACTGGACAGACGTGACTGGCGCCTGATCGCCGTGTTGCTCCTCGTCGCTGTGGCGGGGCGGGTTTTCTACAGCGTCGATTACGCCGACAGCCCGTTGTATCACGAGCCGATCATCGACGCCGGCTACCACAGCCTGCTGGCGCGTCAGCTCATCGAGGGTGTGCGGCCCGGTCCGGGCGCCTATTTCAAGCCGCCGCTCTACGTCTGGGTGCTGGCCGATCTGTATGGCCTGACCGGGGGCAAGGCGCCCGGGGCGGCCCACCTGTTCAACTCGCTCTGCGGCCTGGCGGCGGTGCTGCTGACCTACCTGCTGGCGCGGCGCCTGACGGGCCGTCGTGCGGCCTGCGGTGCGGCCCTCTTCGTCGCCCTCTACGATCTGGGGCCCTTCTTTGAGGAGCAGGTGCTGGCCACCTCTTTGGTGACGGTCCTCTACCTGGCGACGCTGCTGTTGTACGTGCGGGCCTGGGAGGACGGCCTGAGCTGGGAAAGGCGCCGGGAGCGTCTGGTCTGGGCCGGGGTGGCGATGGGGCTGGCGACCCTGGCGCGGCCCAACCTGCTGCTGTTCTGGCCCGTCGTCGGTGTACTGGGCTTCCTGTTCGCCCGACGGGACCTGGGTTTTAATCGTTCCCGGACGGCCTTCGCCGTGCTGGCGCCGTTGGGAATCGCCCTGGCCGTCGTTTTGCCGGCGACCCTGCGCAATCTGTTCCACGCCGGAGAGTTCGTCCTGGTCTCGGCCAACGGCGGAATCAACTTCTATATCGGCAACGGTCCCGGCGCCGACGGCTACAGTGCCGTGCCGCCGGGGCTGGCGTGGGATAGGTTGGCGGCCTCGGCCTCGACGGCGACGGAGGGTCCCGCCCTGGCCGATTCCTCGTTCTGGTACTCCCGCGCCCTCGGCCACCTGCTGAACTCGCCGGGCGACGCCCTGGGCCTGTTGGCCAAGAAGCTGTTGCTGATCTTCAACGGCGCCGACATCAGCAACAACGTCGATCTGAGCTGGGTCAGGCAACAGAGCCTCTGGCTGCGCTTCAACCCCCTGCGCTGGTGGCTGGCCGCCCCGCTGGGGCTGGCCGGTCTGGCCATGCTGCTGGGACGCGGACGCCGGCTGCTGACCGAACGTCGACGCACGCCGGGGCGCGTCCGCGCGTTGACGTTGCTGGGCGCCTTCACCATCACCTATATCGTCGGCGTGGTGCTGTTCTTCGTCTGCAGCCGCTACCGTCTGCCCCTGGTGCCTCCGGCGGCGATCCTCGGCGCCCTGTTCGTCGCCTATCTGCTGCGCTTGATCGGCGAGCGCAACCGCCGCCGGCTGCCCGGCGCCCTGGTCGCCCTGCTCGCCGCCGTCGGGATCGGGCTGCTGCCCCTGGTTAGCCCTACCGACGGCTTCTGGGGCCATTTTCACGCCGCGGGGGCCCTCGAACGCCGCAATGACTACGGCGGCGCCCTGGCCGAGATCGAGCGGGCCCTCGAGTTGCGAACCGCCGATCCCGAAGCGCTCAAGATGCGCGCTGAGATCAACCTCGAGCTGGGGCGCCTCGAGACGGCCCGGGAGGATCTCCTGGCGTCCGTCGAGGCCGCGCCGGATTACAGCGGCGCTTGGTACCTGCTGGGCCGGACGACTCCGCATCCAGACCATCGTCGCAGCTATCTGGAGCGGGCCGTCGAGACCGATCCCGCCGCCGTCCAGCCCCGGATGGGGCTGGCGATCCTGCTGATGCAGCGCGGCGAAGCGCATACCGCCGCCGCCGTGCTGGAACGGGTTCTCGAACTGCGGCCCCGCTTCGCCGCCGCCCACCGCATGCTGGGGGACAATTACCTGGCCCTGGATCGCCGGCGGGAGGCCGCACTGGAATATTTCATCGCCGAATTCTACCATCACCGGGGACGGGCCGCCGTTTCGTCACGCTGACGCCATCCTGAGGGGAGAGCCGTGGAAACCTGGCAGAAGAAATCCGTTTTTTGGCGCACCGTGCGCCGTCCGGGACGCCTGATCCTGCTGCTGATCGGCCTGGGGACCGCGTTGGTCTTCAGCCTGATCCTGGACTGGTTCTGGCCCGCCGTGGCCCTGCTGGCCGTCAGCCTGATCGGCTTCATCGTTTCGATCGCCGTGGAGCTGGCCCGGCCGGAAACCGTCAACAAGCGCATCTACGAAGAGCTGACCGGCCTCGAGGGCCTGGGTTACCGCTTCAAGACCAAGCTGCAGAACCTGGTGCGCCTGTTCGACAACTTCTGGCGTCGCTCGTCCGACCTGGACGACCAGATGATCCGTGACGCCCGCCGCGAGGCGCTGACCGCCAGCCTGATGCTGGCCGACCGCCTGCGCCGGGTGGCCGTCGTCGAGCGCGCCGCCCGGGACGCCGCCCGGGCGGGGGTGGATAGCGAACGGGCCGAGAAGATCGTCGCCGACGCCGTGACCGAGGTCGAGGAGTTCACCCGCCACCTCGAGGGACTGATCTCCGCCGCCGCCGAGGCCGCCCTGCTGTCACGGGAGGAAGCCGCAGGCTTGATCGAGCAGCGCGCCCGAGCCATGCACGACTGGCGCGAGGCCCTGGCCGCCGCCCGTCGCGAGATGGACGAATCCGGTTTCTAAAAGCCCGCCGAACGATTTCGGGCGGCCGCGGAAAACGACACCGACCTTCCGAAACGTCACCGGTCGCCGAGGCGGCCGGAACCGGCACGGTTTTTGCGGAGGCGGAGCGTCGCCGCCGTTCGCCGGGGCGCCGAGATGCAAAAACCGTGCCGGTTCCGGCGCGCCGGGGTTTGCGGGCCTGGCTGAGCGGACCGGGTCGTTTTCCGCGGCCGCCCTCGGCCATGAGCCGCCGATAAACGGACAGCGGCGGAAACAGCTGACAGCTAGATATCTGATGTGTTAACAGGTTCAAGGAGGTTCAGCGATGACCGAGGACAAGCAACAGCACGGCGCGGCCGTGGTCACCGGCGGCGCCCGGGGCATCGGCGCGGCGATCGCCCGTCGCCTGGCCGTCGACGGCTATCCCGTGGCCCTGTGGGACGTCAACAAGGACGGCCTGGAGGAGATGGTCGATGAGTTGAAGAGCGCCGGTCAGCGGACCGTGGGGCGACTCGTCGACGTGACCGACTATGAAGACGTGACCAACGCCGCCAAAGAGGTCGCCGCCGAGTTCGGCGGGATCGCCGCGCTGGTCAACAACGCGGGGATCACCCGGGACGCCCTCTTCGTGCGGATGAAACCGGTCGATTGGGAGCTGGTGCTCAAGATCAACCTCACCGGGGCCTTCAACTGCTGTCGCGCCGTCGCCCGGATGATGATGAAGGCCCGTCGGGGCCGGATCGTCAACATCGCCAGCGTGGTGGGCCTGATGGGCAACGCCAGCCAGGCCAACTACGCCGCCAGCAAGGCGGGGATGCTGGGGCTGACCAAGAGTCTGGCCAAGGAGCTCGGCGGTCGCGGGGTGACGGTCAACGCCGTGGCGCCGGGGTTCATCGAGACCGAGATGACCAAGCTGCCCGAGGAGATCGTCAAGGGTTGGCTGGAGCTGATCCCGCTCAAGCGCGCCGGCACCCCGCAGGACGTCGCCGGCGTGGTGCGCTGGCTCTGCTCCCCCGAGGCCGCCTACATCACCGGCCAGGTCGTCAACATCGACGGCGGGATGGTGATGTGAGAGGGGGTCTTGAGCGGGGGCGTCTTGACTTGACCGGCGACGCCGGGTAAACTATCCACCTTTAGTATGCCAGCCGGCCGGCTCGGAGCCGACCGGCGGCTGCCGCTGCCGCTCCCGCTGCAGCGAGGATGAATGTGATAACTGTTTCGTATTTCGTCGCACCGGCGGGAATACGGCGCAACAGCTAACATTCGGTAAACCCATAACCCCAGGACAAAGGCTCTTCGATGAAAAACCTGCGCAATGTCGCGCTGATCTCCCACGGCGGAGTGGGCAAGACCACCCTGGCCGAAGCGTTGTATTTCGCCACCGGCGCAGCCAGCCGCCGGGGCAAGGTGACCGAGGGCAACACCGTCTCCGACTACTCCGAGGAGGAGAAGAAGCGCCAGTTCTCGATCAGCCTCTCCGTGTTGCGTCTGGCCCACCGCGACGTCGACATCAACCTGATCGATACTCCGGGTACGCTGGATTTCGCCGGTGAGGTCGTCTCCGGCGTTTACGCCGCTGACGCCGTCGTCGCCCTGGTCAGCGCCGTCTCCGGTCTGGAGACCGGAACGGTCAAGTACTGGGAGATCGCCGAGCGCCGCGGTCTGCCCAAGGCCCTCTTCGTCAACCGGATGGATCGGGAGAACGCCGATTTCGACAGGGCCGTCGAGAGCATCCAGGAGACCTTCGGTCAGACCTGCGTGCCGCTGCACTACCCCATCGGCGCCCATACCGGATTCAAGGGCGTGGTGGACCTGGTCTCCAACAAGGCCTACCTCTATTCCGCCGACGGCTCGGGCGATTATGAAGAGGGCGAGGTGCCCGCCGAGCTGGCCGACAAGGTCAACGAGGCCCGCGAGCAGTTGATCGAGGAAGTCGCCGCGGCCGACGAGGCGCTGATGGAAAAATTCTTCGAGGAGGGCACTCTGCCCTACGAGGACGTCGTCGCCGGTCTGAAGCGGGCTTTCGCCGAGGGTGAACTGCAGCCGATCTTCGTCGGCGCGGCCGAACTGGCCGTCGGCGCCGCCCAGCTCCTCGACGCTCTGGTGGATTACTTCCCCACCCCGGAGAACACCCAGCCGCCGCCCACGGTCAAGCCCGTCAAGAACGACGAGGGCGAGATCAGCTACGAAGAGGTCGAGCTCTCCGCCGAGGCCGCCGCCGCCCTGGTCTTCAAGACCGCCATCGACCCCTTCGCCGGCAAGCTGTCTCTGGTCCGGGTCTTCCAGGGGAGCATCAGCGGCGAGGCCTACAACGTCAACCAGCAGAAGAACGAGCGCACGGCGAACCTGTTCCGCATCCACGGCGGCAAGCAGGAGTCCGTCGACGAGTTGAAGACGGGCGAGATCGGCGCCATCGGCAAGCTCGACCAGACCCAGACCGGCGACACCCTGACCGACAAGCAGCGGAAGCTGCGCTTCGAGCCCCTGCCGATCCCGGAACCGATGATGAAACGCGCCGTCTTCCCCGCCTCCAAGGGCGACGAGGACAAGATGTCCAACGGCCTGGCCCGCTTGCAGGAAGAAGACCCCACCCTCGTCACCACGCGTAATGAGCAGACCCACGAGCTGATCCTGGCCGGGCTGGGCGACCAGCATCTCAACGTCGCCGTCAGCAAGCTGACCCAGAAGTACGGCGTCAACGTCGAGCTCAAGGTGCCCCAGATCGCCTACCTGGAGACGATCACCAAGCGGGCCAAGGCCCAGGGCCGCCACAAGAAGCAGACCGGCGGACGCGGGCAGTTCGGCGAGTGCTACATCGAGTTCTGGCCCCTCGAGCGCGGCACCGGCAACGTATTCGAAGACGCCATCGTCGGCGGCGCCATCCCCAATAAGTTCATCCCCGCCGTCGAGAAAGGCCTCAATGAGGCCTATCAGAAGGGCTACCTCTGCGGCTGCCCCATCGTCGACGTCCACGCCAAGGTCTACGACGGCAGCTACCACAGCGTCGATTCCTCGGAGATGGCCTTCAAGATGGCCGCTTCTATCGCCTTCCGCAGCGCCATGCAGCAGGCCGACCCCGTCCTGCTGGAGCCGATCATGGAGGTCAAGGTGATCATCCCCGACGAATTCCTCGGCGACATCACCGGCGACTTCAGCTCCAAGCGCGGCAAGATCCTGGGCATGGAGATGCAGGGCAAGATGCAGGTCGTGCGCGGGATGGTTCCCGAGGGCGAGCTGACCAACTACGCCACCGAGCTGCGCAGCTTGACCGGCGGCCAGGGGACCTTCGAGATGACCTTCCACGGGTACGAGCGGGTACCCGGCGAGATCCAACAGAAGATCGTCGAGGAGTACAAGGCCGAGCAGGATAGCTAAGCTGTAACCGGTGTCCACTGGTGAGGCAGGGGACCCGGTCGGGTCCCCTGTCCACAATTCCGGCGCGACGGCTTCGGCCGGCCGCCGACCAACCGGTCCCTCGACGAAGAACACAACGGAGGTAGTCGTGGAGGTCATCGTCGCCGACGCCGCCGGGTTCTGCATGGGGGTCAAGCGGGCCTGCCAGATGGCCTTTCAGGCTGCCGCCCGTCAACCCGGACGAGTCAAGAGCCTGGGGCCGATCATTCACAACCCCCAACTCGTCGCCAAGCTGGCCGCCGAAGGGCTCGAGATCGCCGCCGAAGTCGACGAACTGGAGCCGGGGACGGCGGTGCTGATACGCAGCCACGGTGTGCCGCCCGAGGTCTACGAACGCGCCCGGGAGCTGGACCTGGAGATCATCGACGCCACCTGTCCCCTGGTGCGCAAGGCGCACCGCTTGACCAGCCGCCTGGCCGAGGAGGGTTACGCCGTGGTCATCGTCGGCGAGCCCGACCATCCCGAGGTGCGGGCCCTCAAGGCCTACGCCGGTGACGGAGCCCACGTCGTCGAAACCCCCGCCGACGTCGAGGCCCTCGACGACCTGGGCCGGATCGGCGTCGTCGCCCAGACCACCCAGTTGCTGTCCGATTATCAGCGCCTCGTCGGCGCCATGCTGGCCAAGGCCGAAGAGCTGAAAGCCTTCAACACCATCTGCGACGCCACCGCGCTGCGGCAACAAGCCGCCGAACGCCTAGCCGCCGTGGTCGACGCCATGATCGTCGTCGGGGGCAAGAACTCGGCCAACACCACCCGGCTCTACCAGCGCTGCCGCGACAAGCTCGGCCTGCCCGCCTGGCACATCGAGACCGCCGAAGAGCTCGATCCCTCCTGGTTCAGCGGCATGCAACGCCTCGGCGTCACCGCCGGCGCCAGCACCCCGGACTGGATCATCGAGGCCGTCGTCGAGCGCCTGCGCACCTTCTGATATGCCCGGCGACCTTTGAAAAACAGGACCGCCTGCGACCTCGGCCAGAACAAAGCACACGAGCCGGAACTGGTACGGTTTTTGCGGAGGCCGACCGTTATCATCGGCCGAACGGTCGCCGAGATGCAAAAACCGTACCAGTTCCGGCGGCCTCCGGTCCAGCGGTAACGGATCGTCGGCGGCCTGTTTTTCAAGGGTCGCCGGGAGTGGTTGTGAGAAAAAGGAGAAGCCGGGGGGCTTCTCCTTGACGCAGTTTGCGGGGACGGCGTCGGTCTAGTCGCCGGTTGGATTACCGGCGGCCAGTCGCCGGGCCAGCGGGGGCAGCAGGGCGAT
This sequence comes from Candidatus Coatesbacteria bacterium, assembly GCA_014728225.1. Taxonomy (NCBI): domain Bacteria; phylum Candidatus Coatesiibacteriota; species Candidatus Coatesiibacteriota bacterium. The sequence continues at coordinate 8,060 of WJLX01000038.1, forward strand.
CATCGCCGTAGCGGCGGGCAGGCCGGGCAGCAGGGCGGCGCCGAGGTAGTTCCAGTAACCACCGGGGGTGGCGACGAACAGGGCGGCCAGGGCGGCGTAGAGCAGGCGTCCGCCGGCGACGGCGATTCCGGTGGCGGCGTGGCCGTCGAGGCGCGGCACCTCGCGCAGCAACCCGGCCAGGAAACCGTAGGCGGCCAGCTCGGCGATCATCAGCGGCAGGTGCAAACCGGTGGGCATGCCCGACAGGGCGAAGGCGACCAGGGGCGCCAGGGCGCCGATGGTCAGGCCGCCGCGCCAGCCGTAGAGCAGTCCGGTGAGGATGACGGGCCAGTGCATCGGCAACAGCCAGAGAACGGGAGCGCCGACGAGGTGGGCCAGGGCCGGTATGACGTAAGCTGCGGTCAGCAGCAGGGCCCCGGTGATCAGCCCCCGTGCGGTAAAGAAGGGCAGCACGGCGGGGCGGGGATGGGTGAGTTGATCGTTCATCGTGACTCCTGCGGCAGGGGTCCGTGGCGGGCCGTCAACGGTAACCGGGCGGACTATGGGCAAAGGGGATTATAGCATTATACCGACAAATCCGATAGACCCGCTCGTTAATACTTGACGTAGCCGGAAAAAGACGCTATGATGGCAGGTGAATGAGATAGGTTCTCAACGCTGGCGGCCTGAAACAGATTGAGTAAGCTCGTGAACAAGCTTAGAGTGGAATAAGGGTTAGCTTGCGGGCGGGAGAGGGTCAGCCCTTTAAGCCCGCATCAAAGACCGGGCTCCTTGCTCTCCGGCAAGCCCGCCAGGCCCGGCAAGCTCAGCCGCATCGCGCAACCCGACTAAGGCGCAAAGCAACTCACCGGTCAGGTGGTGAAGACTGATGCCCGTCTCCAGCTACGACGAAGCCGAGAAAAAACTGCGCAAGTACCTTTCCAGTAACGGTTTGCGCTGCACCGTCGAACGCCTGGCGATCCTCAAGTCGCTCTGGGAGAACGGCGGCCACCCCAGCGCCGAGATGATCGCCAACAGCCTGGCCCAGGGCCCCCTTTACGTCAGCCGGGCCACGGTGTATCGCACCCTGGACCTATTGGTCGAGGCCGGCCTGCTCAGTTGCAGCAATCTGGGCGAAGGTCACCGCCACTACGAGATCAACGTCGAACACCACGATCATCTGATCTGCCGCCGCTGCGGCAGGATCATCGAGGTCCAGAGCCCGGAGCTCGAGGAGCTGCAGCGCAAGATCTGTCGCGAAGCCGACTTCGTTCACCAGAGTCACACCCTGGAGATCGTCGGTCTCTGCGGAGACTGCAACCGCGAGCTGCGCAAGGTCGAGGAGGTCGGCGGTTTACAGGCCCGGCGCGGCTAGGACGCTAAGCCGCTTCATCGAACCAGGGTCGACCCGGCTGCGGGTCGGCCCTGGTCTCGTCTGCGGCGCAGCTCTGCTCAGCCCAGTTTGGCGGCCAGTCCCCGGCTCCATTCCCGGGCCAGCTCAAAGTCCCGATAGTCCTTGGGTTCCTCGGGGTTATCGACGCCGCCCTTCTCGGCGATCGACTTCATGATCCCGCGAACGATGAAGCCGTACTCGTCCATGTTGCGTTGGCCGGGAAACAGGCCCAGGTCGTCGAAATTGGCTCCACCGAGCTTGTCCTTGAGTTTGGGCAGGGTCTCCTCGGAGAAAGATTTTCGGCCCTCCTCCGTCGTCGGGCTCAGACAGCAGATGAACAGATGGTGCGGCTTGTCGGCCTTGACGACTCGCTTGGCCAGCTTGCGGGCCTGGCCCAGCAGGCTGCCGGCGCGCAGGCTGCCGCCGATGATCACGTGGTCGTACCCGGCGATGTCCCCGGCCTGCCGGGACTCGGCAAGCGTGACCTCGTGGCCCGCGCCGCGTAGTTCCTCGGCCACCACCTCGGCGTAGGATTTCGTCGAGCCGTAACCACTGGCGTATCCGATCAGAACCTTCATCCACTCCCCCTTACCTGTTTGGTCGGATGCTCACTCGTTCTATCAATAGTTGATCAAGGCATTACATACGATTTCGGTCCATGCTACAGAAAAGGGATACAGCTATGCATCACGAAAAAGCTGAGGGATCGTCTACCGTCTTCGGACCGCCAGCTGTCTGGAACCTGCTGATAACATCCGGGATGGACTGTGATATTCTGCCGCGAAAAAGGGGGGGGCAACAAGTGGCGGAAAACCGAGCAACCGACCGGCCCAGTTGTTGCCC
>WJLX01000039.1 GCA_014728225.1 Candidatus Coatesbacteria bacterium
GGCCGACGGCAGATGAAAAATGTGAGAGTTGCGGCGGGAAAGATACCCATCGACCCAGATAGACGAAGCTACCTAGAGCTAAACGCAAAGAGATAGCTCGTATTTTCCGGCTGAGCGTTGCGGCGGCCGCCGCGGCCGGGGTGGTCGGCTTATCCGCGAAAACAGCAGCCACATGGCGGCACATCAAAGGTCTCGCGAACTGTTGGGCTACGCCGACGTCGCCTAAAACCACCACGCTGGTTTCAAGCGCAACTCCAGGGTTTCCATCACCTGTTTCTATCGCAAAAGGAGATCGCAGATGCCGCGAAACACGACGGTTCTGGTGCTGATGGCGGCCGTGTGCGCCGCGACCCCCGTCGCTGCGGCGGCGGACGCCGACGAGGAAGCGCTGCTGGAGAGAATCAACGAAGCCAACGCCCTGATCGACCAGGCCGCCCTCGATGATGACTACGAAACCTTGGCCTCGTTCTACACTGAGGACGTCGTCGTCCTGCCGAATAACGAGCCGCTGATCGTCGGTCGCGACGCCTTCATCGAGAACGAAAAGGCCGCCCGGGAGGCGGGTTTCGCCGTCGTCTCGATCGAGTCGACGATCGCCCGGGTGTTCAGCGCCGGTCCTCTCATCCACGAGATCGGGACGTACGAAGTGACCCTTCAGGTTCCCGGACCACCCTACCCGATCACTGACACCGGCAAGTACCTGGTCATCTGGGAAATCCAGCCCGATGATACCCTCAAGATCAAGCTCGAGATGTGGAACAACGACAGAATGCCCGATTATTGATCCCCGGACGCGGCTGAGCATACTGAGCCGACTGACCCGGCTCTGGCGGTCGGGGGTTCTATTCCCCCACCTTCCCCCCCGGGGCCTGCTGAAGAGGCCCCGCTTCTTTGATGCCGGCGCCCTGATACAGTTTGCCTTATCCGGGACGTGAGCTGACGCCGCCGCCGGTTTTCGCCGGCCCTGTAAGGCGGAGTCTTCCGACCCGGCCACGGGCGGGAGTAACCTCCCGCCCCTGCAGGGATGCCGACGGGGGCCGACTTCTCCACTGGCTCAGTCCGCGGGCTTGACGATCACTTCGACCAGGTGGCAGTAGTTGTGGTCCGAGTTCTCCCAGCTCGGCGATCCCTGGGGATCGTCGGTATACCAGCAGGCCCCGGAGCCCGGGTAGTTGATCAGGGTCAGGCCGGTGCCGGCGCCGGGATCGACCAGCTCCTGCCGTTCGTCGTATTCGCCGTAGACCCAGGCGGGGTGGAAGACCTCGCCGGCCTCTAGGCTGACGCCGTCGTCGTCGAGGGAGACCTCGTGCCAGCCGGTCTCGGCGGGGATGCTGGTGTAGCGGGAGAGCAGGGTCGGCCCCGTCGGCCGGCCGTTATCATCGGCGTAGAGCAAGGCCTGGAAAGGGATCTCGCCGTCGTCATCCCCGACGGCCGCAGCGTTCCAGTAGACCCGGTAGCCGACGAGGCGGCAATCGAAGGGCGCGGTGAAGCTGGTCGCCAGGGGTGAATAGTAGACCCAGGAGTAGTAATCGGCTCCGACGTCGGGCTCGACCCAGTGGAGGATCGTCCGCTCGTTGGCGTCGGCGCGCTGGAGCTGCTGTGGGGCGGCGGCGCCGATACTCGATACCAGCGCCAGCAGCAGGAGAATTCTCTTCATCGTCGCTCCCCGGTTGATCTGTAGTCGGCGGATAGTACGCATACGTCATCGACGGGGGATATGTCCCCAAAGTGGTTTTCGCTTGTCGACTGACACTCTAGCGGAAAGCATGGACTACGGTCCAACCCGCCCGCCGCCGACCCGGACGTCTGTCGGAAAAAGCCCTTGACGAACCCGGCACCGTCGGCTATACTGTAGCCGGTTTGTGAGGAAAACCAGTCTTTAACCCTCCGTTTGAAGGTCTTCTCTAGCCGTATTCAAGGGTTGACGAGATGAAGAAAACGCCCGACCTGCCCGCGGATATCCGCCGCAGCCTCGAAGACCTGCGCCACCTGCGCCGCCTGGTCGACGAGAGCGGCAACAGCGCCCTCTTCCGCCAGGTGTCCCGCTCCATCAGCGGGCTGTTCCTGCTGATGGGCGTAGCCTCCATCGTCATCGGCGTGGGGATGCAGTTGATCTACGACTACGCCCCGGCGGTCATCGCCGGCCTGCAGAAATCGACGGTGCTGTGGATCGTCGGCCTGCTGGCCCTGGCCGTGTTCACCACGCTCAAGAGCATCGGCATCGCCCGCGCGGCGCACAAGGAGGGTTACTCTCTCCTCGGCGTCATCGGCAGGATGCTGCGCGGCGAGTACCTGCGGCTGTTGCCCTTCGCCGTCGTCGCCGCCCTGGGGGCCGTCCTGCTGGCCCGGGCCGGTCTGGAGCGCTACCTGTTCGGCTTCCTCTCCGCCGCCGCGGCGGCCATGCTCGTCGGTTTCACCACCATCGTCCGCCTGCGCAGCCTGCTGGTGCTGGGGCTGTGCATCCTGGCCCTTTCCCTGCCGGCGACCTTCGTGCTCCACGGTTACCCCTTCTACAAAATCGCCGCCTGCTGGGGCCTGCCCCTGGTGGTCTTCGGCCTGATCGACGACGACCCCGCCCCCAGTTGAAGCGGGACGCTCTCATGGACGACGCCGTCAAAATCTTCAACCTCAACCCGGTGCTGCACCAGCGCACCCGGATGGCGATCATGAGCCTGCTCTGCACCGCCGCCGAGCCGCTGGAGTTCACCCGGCTGCTCAAACGGTTGCAGTTGACCAAGGGCAACCTGGCCCTGCACCTGCGCAAGCTGGAGGAGGCCGGCTACCTCAAGGTCCACAAGGAATTCGTCGAGCGCATCCCCCGCACCACCTACATCCCGACGACGACGGGCCGCCGGGACTTCACCGCCTACCTGGGCCTGCTGGAGGAGATCATCGCCGGGGCCCGGGAGGATGAGGAGGAGGAGAAGTGAGTATGAGCGCCCGCCCCCCCCGCCAAACACCCGGCCGCCCACACCTCACCCGCGCCGCCGTCTTGGAGCGCCGGGCGTTGGAGGAAGCGATGGCTTTTCTTGGCCGTCAAAGTTTGCACTACAAACTAGTATGCGGGCCCCGCAACAACCCCCGCAACCGTTGACCAACGGGAGGAAACCAGCATGATCTCGGTGAAGAATCTCCACTTCCGCTACGCCAAGGACGGGGACGAGGCCGTCGCCGGTATCGACTTCGAGGTCGCCCCGGGCGAATGCTTCGGCTTCCTCGGCCCCAACGGCGCCGGCAAGTCCACCACCATCAAATTGTTAACGGGTCAACTGCCCCTGCAGACCGGCCGGGTGAGCATCCTCGGCCACGACCTGGCCAACCCCGGTGTCGAGTACTTCGAGCAGATCGGCGTCAGCTTCGAGCTGCCCAACGTCTATGACAAGTTCAGCGTGCTGGAGAACCTGGAGTTCTACCGCCGGCTCTACTCCGGCGACACCCGGAAGCCCCAGGAGCTGCTGGAGCTGGTCGGCCTGACCGACGCCGCCGACAAGCGCGGCTCCGAGTGCTCCCGCGGGATGCTCCAGCGTCTGGTCTTCGCCCGGGCCCTGATCCCCAAGCCCCGGGTGCTGTTCCTCGACGAGCCCACCGGCGGGCTGGACCCGGATATCGCCCAGGTCATCCGCCGGGCCATCCAGCACCAGATCGATGACGGAGTGACCGTCTTCCTGACCACCCACAACATGTACGAAGCCGACAGCCTCTGCGACCGGGTGGCCTTCATCCACCGCGGCGCCCTGGCCGCCGTCGACACCCCCCACGACCTCAAGCTGGCCCTCGGCGAGCGGATGGTCGAGGTCGAGGTCGTCGAGGACGGCCGCTCGGCGACCCGTGAGCTGTCCCTGGACGACGAGGCCGACCGTGAGCGGCTGGGCCGCTGGCTGGCCGCCGGCCGGATCGTCACCATGCACACCAAGGAGGCGACCCTGGAGGACGCCTTCGTCAAGCTGGTCGGCCAGCGACTCTAGGAGGTGAGCGGTATGCTGAACCGTATCTGGCAACTGACCCGGGCCGACCTGCGCCACATCGCCCAGAGCAACCTGATCTGGATCACCGTGGCCATGGTGGTGCTGGGCGTCGTTCTCGGCCACCTGCTGAGCTCCGGCGACGTCGAGGTCGTCGAGGGCCTCTACATCCACGACGCCAGCGGTGACGAGCTGGCCCGCCGACTCGATCCGGCCCTGGAGCGGGAAGGCTTCCGCCGGGTCGGCCTGACCGCCGACGGCCTGCCCGAGACGCCCCAGGAGAACCACTTCGCCTGGCTGCCCTCGGAGAAAGCCGTCGAGGAGGCCGTGCGCGCCGTCGACGTCGGCTTCGGCCTGATCATCGACAAACAAGACGGCCGCTACACCTTCCAGCATCTGATGCCCGACCTGCTGCCCGCGACCACCCAACGGCTGACCGCCCAAACGACGACTCCCTGGCTGAGGGAGCTGCTCGGCGGCCCCTCGGGGCTCACCGAGCCGCCCCGCGAGCTGCTGCCCGGTTACTCCTGGAGTGAAAAACCCCCGGCCGGGCGCGCGATCATCCCGCTGTTCGTCTTCGGCGAGGCCTTCATCATCGGCCTATGGTTCGGCGCCGTGCTGATGACCGGCGAAAAGAGCCGGGGGACCATCGACGCCCTGCGCACCAGCCCCGCCGGGATGGGGGAGATCCTGACCGCCAAGGCCCTGGCTCTGGCCCTCTTCGTCCTCGCCGAGGCCTTCGTCACCATCGTCGCCGTCTGGGGCGTCTTCCCCGGTCTGGGGTTGGCCCTGGTCAGCGCCGTGCTGATGTGCCTGAGCGCCGCCGGGCTGGCCTTCCTGTTGGCCGGGTTCTTCGAATCCCTCACCGGCTTCATCATGGTCGGCGCCCTGGCGACCTTCGTCATCAGCTTGCCCGTCAACTCCCTTTTCATCGCCAACTTCCCCGAGTTCGCCTTCCTGCCCACCCACCCCATGCTGCAGTTGTTGCGCGAGGCCTTCTTCCCCACGGCGCAAAGCGGCGTAGTCTGGCCCAACCTGGGCTACGCCGCGGCCTGGACCGCCGGGTTGCTGGCCGTCGGTGGCTTCGTCTACCGCCGCCTGCTCTGGGGGGTCTCGCTGGGGATCAGAGCCGGAAAGGAGGCCGCCTGATGCTCAAACGCCTGACGACCTCGCTGGGCCGCGAGTACAAGTACCTGTTTCGCAACCGGATGGTCCTGTTCGGCCTTTTCGGCCCCCTGTTGATGGTTTTCATCCTCCAACTGATCCTTCCCGCCGCCACCAGCTTCGAACTCGAGCTGGCCGTGAGGGAGGAACTGCCCGCGGCGGTCCGCGACGAACTGGCCGGCCTCGCCGAGCTGGTCGTCGCCGCCGACGTCGACGAACTCCACGCTATCACCGCCCGCTTCAGCGACACTCCGGGCGTCGTCCTGCGTGACGGCCGACTGACCCTGCTGCTCCAGGGCAACGAGGCCGACAACGTCGTCGAGGCGGCCGGCCGGGCCGTCGCCGTCGCCCAGGCGGTCCTCGATGGCCGACCGCCGCCCCAACCGGACATCACCGTCGTCGTCGACGAGGACAACGCCCTGGCCCGCTGGCGCGGCATCTTCGCCCGGACCTTCGCCCTGTTCGGCATCACCGTCGGCTCCCTGGCCGTCGGCTTCTCGCTGATGGAGGAGCGCCTCTGCGGGGTGACGGCGGCCCTGAGCGTCAGCCCGCTGCGCCGGGGCGAGTACCTGCTGGGCAAGACGCTGGCCGCCGGGCTGCTTTCCCTGGTCCTGCCCCCGCTGATCTATCTGCTGTTGGGCGTCGGGGCCGACTGGGGCGCCCTGCTGCTGGTCTCCGTCGTCGGCGTGACCGTCGGCGCCGGGATCGGGATGCTCCTCGGCCTGTACGCCGACTCGGAGATGCAACTGATGACCTACTTCAAGGCCCTGGCGGTCATCATCTTCCCGCCGATCGTCGCCGCCCTCGTCCCCGCGGCCTGGCATCCAACGATGTGGTGGCTGCCCACCTACTGGCTGGGCCGGGGCTACGCCGCCGCCGCGGCGGCGGACTGGAGCGCCCTGCTCCTCCCCCTGGGCGTCGCCCTGGCTTTGGGCCTCGGGCTGCTGCTCTTCGCCGCCGCCCGGCTGCGTCACCGGCTGGAAACGGGCTGAGCAATCGGCTCAACCGGACAAAAGAAGGCGGGGGATCCAACCCCCGCCTCGTTCCATTGCTGGAGGAAGGTTCATTTCCCCAGCCGGCTAGCGGGCTTCGAGCGGTGATCAACCGGCCGCGGGCCGCCGCCCTTCGTCTCGGCGTGAAAGATGCTTAGTCGACTACCCGGTGGATCAGATCCCGCGGTGTCGGTTTATCGTCGCCGATGCCGACGGACTCGGCGAAGGCCCGCGCGGCGGCGTCCAGACGCGCCGGCCGACTGGTCTGCAGCACGGCCAGGACTTGCCCCTCCTCGAGTCGCTCGCCGCGCTTGGCGAGGAGCCGCACACCGGCGGCGGGGTCCACCGCGTCGGCCACGGTGCGTCGGCCGGCACCCAGCAGCATCGTCAGACGCCCGATCCGCCGGGCGTCCAGGCGTCGCAGATAGCCGGAGCGCGGGGCCGCGATCTCCCGGCTGACCACCCCGGCGCTCTCCCGCTCGGTGAAGGCCTCCAGGTCGCCGCCCTGGGCGGTGATCATCCGGGCGAAGACCTCGCGGGCGGCGCCGTCGTCCAGGCGGGTCGTCGCCGACTCCCGGGCCGTGGTGATCGAGGCGGCCAGTCCGGCGCTTTTCAGCCCCCGGGCGGCCAGCTCCAGGGCCAACCCGCGCACGTCGGCGGGGCCGCGGCCCTCGAGAACGTCCAGGGCCTCCTCGACCTCGACGGCGTTACCCACGGCGTTACCCAGGGGCTGGTCCATGGAACTGAGCAGGCAGACGCAGCGACGGCCGCAGTCCCCACTGACCCGTACCAGCCGCCGGGCCAGCCGCTCGCAGGTCCGGCGGGAGCGGAAGAGCGCCCCGGCGCCCGTCTTGACGTCGATGACGAAGGCCTGCGCCCCGGCGGCCAGCTTCTTGCCCAGGATGCTGGCCACCACCAGGGGCGGCGAGTCGACGGTGGCCGTCACGTCGCGCAGGTGGTAGAGGGCGGCGTCGGCCGGGGCCAGTTCGGCGCTGTGCCCGGCGATGAAGCAGCCGTTGTCCCGCAGCAGACGGCCCAGCTCGGCGGGCTCGTAGTCCAGCCGCAAGCCGGGGATCGACTCCAGCTTGTCCAGGGTGCCCCCGGTGTGGCCCAGGGCCCGGCCGGACAGCTTGGGCACCGCTGCGCCGCAGGCCGCCAGCAGCGGCACGACGATCAGGGACAGCTTGTCGCCCACCCCGCCCGTCGAGTGCTTGTCCACCAACGGCCGCTCGATCCCCGGCCACTCCAGCCGCTCGCCGGAAGCGGCCACGGCCCGGGTCAGGGCCAGGACCTCGCGGTACTGCAGGCCGCGCAGGTAGGCGGCCATCAGCAGGGCGCTGAGCTGGTAGGCGGGCACCGGGGCGGTTTCGGGCTCGGCGGCCCAGTCGGCGGCGGCCGCCGCCACCCGGCGCCAGTCGTCGTCACGCAGGCTCTTGCCGTCGCGCTTGCGAGCGATCAGATCGGGAAAGTCCAAGCTCAACCCTCCGTCGCCGATTCCTCGGCGGTCTCAGGCGGTGTCGTTTCCATATCCCCGGCCCCGTCGCCGGTGCCGTCCTCCGTCGTCGCCTCGTCCGCCCCGTCGGTTTGCTCATCCTCGTCGGAGACGACGACGGGCGGCGGCGGGGGCTCGATCGAGACGCTGTGGCAAAGGTCGGCGAACTCGCCCTCCAGGGCCGCGGCCTCTCCGGCGTAGCAGTAGGCGCTGAACAGATGACAGGTTCCCTCGACCAGCACCAGGCAGACCTCGTTATGGGCCTGCGCCGTACCGCCGCCGAAGGTTTCCTTGTGATCCCGGTAGATCAGGGTGGCGGCGTGGTAGAGCCCCTGGAAGCCCAGTTGTTGACGGACGAAGGTCGGCTCCTCGACCCGCTCGGCGATCAGGTCGCGCAGATCTTCGAGCAGCGTCGGCCCGGGGTCGCGACCCAGGGCCAGGGCCCGCGCCGTGGCCGGAGGCGCCTGGGGCAGCTCGTAGATCTCCAGGTAGGCGATCTCGTCGGCCCGGCCCGCTCCGGTCACCCGGGCGAAAAAGACCCGTCCACCGTAGGACAGGTTGCGCCAGAGAGCGTTGGGCGTGGTCAGGGTATAGGGGCCGATCCGCCAGGTTTTGCCCGGACCGGCGACGGCCGCGTCCGCGGTGTCCTCCTCCTCCGTCGTGCGCACGGTGGGACCCGCCTGGTCTTCCCGGCCGCCGTTCTCCCCGCCGCAACCCGCCAGCAGGATCACCAGCAACGAAACCGGGATGACGCGCCGGGCGCTCATTCGGTTTCCGGCAGCAGCCGCCGTCCGGCGTGAGTCAAGCCCGCCAGCAGCGTGTCGATCTCGCCTTCCAGCGTCTCGGTCTCGTCCAGATAGCCGCAGCCGTGGACGAAGTGCAACCCGTCGCCGGCCAGCAGCAGAACGGCCGTATTGAAACAGGGTGCGGTCTCGGCATGGTGCAACTGCTGCTGGAGATCGTCGAAACGCAGCATCACACCCAGGGTCGGCTCCCGCCAGGTCCACGCCGCGCCGCTCCACTGCGTCACCTCCGTGCGGGCCTCGATCTCCCGGCGCAACAGGCCCTCCAGGTCGGCCAACACCGCCGTCACCGTCCCGTTCTTTCGCGCCTCGTCTTCGGTGTCCAGGTAGGGGCCGAAGGGTTGGACCCGCAGGTAACCTAGAACCTCCCCGCCGCCGGAGCGCTCCCGCCGCACCAACCGCAAAGCCGACGAGCCGGTGTCGCGCTCCCAGGCGTCGTGGGGTGTAGCGACGGCGTAATCGTCGACCGTGATAGTCGTCTCCGGCCCGTGTTCGACGGCGCAGCCGCTCGCAGTGAGGAGCACGCTCAGGAGCAGAAAACGGCGAACGGCGGAGCTAGAGATTCCAGTCGCCATCGAACTCCTCCAGCTCCTCCAGGGCCTCATCGGTCAGGGGATCGAATTCCTCGTCCAGGGCGGCGCCGTCGCCGGTCTGGAACTCGATCTCGTCCTCACCGAAGTCCAGGCTGTCGTAGAGGGCCAGGATCTCCCTTTCGAGGTTCTCCTGCGCCACGGCCAGGCAGCCCGCGTCGACGAACCAGTAGCGGTTGCTGACGAAGTACAACCGCTCGATGTGGTACTGCTCGCTGCCGCCGCTGCGATCGTAGTAGCTGTAGCCCACCGCCAGGTAGGGGTCGGTGTAGAGGCGCGGCCGCAGGTTCTCCAGCCGCACCTGATTGCCCGAGTATTCGATCTGCTCGCGCAGGACATCCGCCGCTTCAAGCAGGAACTCCTCCTCCGAACCCGTGTTGCGGATCTGGGTCTCCGTCTGCAGCCCCTCGCCGCCGTAGTAGACCTTGAACTCGCCCAGCAGGCTCGTGCGGTAGTAGCGGCGCACCAGCAGCGAGTCAGCGCTTCGCACCGGTCGCCACTCGGCGTTTGGGGTGACCACCTCGGCCAGGCCCCAGGCGACGCGCCGCTCGCCGCTTCGCGGTTCCGCCGCGCAGCCCGCCAGCAGCAGCGGCGGGACGATCAACAGCCATGCCAACCGACGCACCGGGCCTCCCTCCCCGCCCCGTCGCGGGGGCGTCCGTTCAGCTCCGCCTCCACCGTCGAGGGCGGTCCTTTCATCAACGCTTTAATCGTACACGAGGCGCCCGGCGATGTCCACCGCGACGGACCGCGGGAGCTTCATCCCCGGGGTCCGCCCTTCAGGAGTAATTTACGATGGGATCGTCTACCGTCTTCGGACCGCCAGCTGTCTGGAACCTGCTGATAACATCCGGGATGGACTGTGATATTCTGCCGCGAAAAAGGGGGGGGCAACAAGTGGCGGAAAACCGAGCAACCGACCGGCCCAGTTGTTGCCC
>WJLX01000040.1 GCA_014728225.1 Candidatus Coatesbacteria bacterium
CCTACTTCACCAGGATCAGTCAGGCTGTCACTGGAAAACCGAGCCGTATGTTGCTCGATCTCGCCCGAGGGCACAAGCACGGCACCCTGGCCGAGAGGTTCAAGCTGATCGACGACTACGCCAAGGGTGATTTCTTCGTCATCATCGACGACGACGCCCGGCGGGTCTGGGAAGAGTACCAGTCCGTCCGTGAAATGCATGGGCTGCCGCGCATCCGAAGCATGCGCGGGCTCAAACCCCGGATGGCGCCCTACATCATCTCGGTGTCCCTGAGATCTCTTCAGCAGTGCTTCCCCGACGCCCAGTCCGGCGAGCTGATCCCCATCCACCCCGAGCACCTGGAACACCTATACGACGTGGAGACGGGCTTCAAGCGAGGTTGATGACTGAGCAGGCTTCTTCACTATATGATGTTCCGAGTGATCCTTTCGATTTCATAAAAGGTTCACAATGCGAAGGATAGCAAGATTTTTTATCTTTTTTGTTGGTGTAATTCTCTGTTGCTCTGTCCGCTGGCATACCGGCCTGGGCTACTTGGGGGATCGACTATCAGCATTCGGGACAAAGTCTATACGTAGGTCCACACGAAGCGGTATACATAATTTGGTATAAAGATTGAAATTCTTCTTATTGGGATTTCTCAATGGATTTAGAGGGTAATATTTATCAAAATACACCTACGAACTTTTTAAAGTATGATATCGATAAGAATCTTATTGATTGATTCTTACATATATATATAGGTAGCTTACGGGAATGGTATCCATAGATATCAATAAATAATGAATGCATATTATGCATATATCCTTATTATATTATTTATCTTATATTGAGATTGATGCTGCAAGATTAGTTACGATAGATGATATATATGGTAGTAAGAGATTGGATAATAATCCCGTGTTAATCGAATAACTCTTTATTGAGGATTAATACAGGATCGGTGCGTATAATAGTGTAAGCTGAAACAAAATATGAAAAGATGGAGTATTGACAAATACTTATAAAGATATAATTTAACTCTTATAATAACACCTTCCTGTAGTATTGTCTGTAATAATACTTACCAATATACAGAAGATGGTAATCAGGAGTGGTACTAAGACATCGAGGGCAAGAGAACCGTCGATAATGACGGAGATGTGTATATCTAAGCTAGAAATGGAATAAGTTACAAGAAAGCTAAACTAAACATTGATAAATATTATATTTTTATATAATAAAATTATTCGATATATAATGATAATAACTGTTATTAAGTATAATTACACATGTGTATAATATTGATATATTATATTACAGCACTAAAAGCTATAAAATATAATGATCGTTCTATAATCTGGGGACCATAGCATGAAGAAAGTAGTATAAAATGATATAAATAACTTGTTATTAACACCGATAAATACATCATTGTTTTAAAAGGCTATTATCTATAAGTCTCTCATAGCTCTGTTAATTAAGTGTGTAATATGCCTATCGGTAAATTCAATACTCTTGATTACTATTCTCCACAGATCATTGCTACCAACGGCAACCTATACATCTCCGGTAACAATGGCGATCCTAAGGAGTATGAGAAATACCTGGCCTGCTTGCAGAAGTCTGGCACCCGGATGGACTATAAAACCTCGCCGTCAACGTCAACGACGACGGCGATGTGGAGCTGACCTGGACGGATACTCCCGAGTGGCCCTTCCACAGCTACGTGGTCGATCGCGTGATCAAGGAAGACCACTACGCCGGCGTCCATCCGGTACACGAGCTGCCCATCCCCGCCGACGGCGGCCCCTACACCCTCCTGGACACCGACATCGAACCCGGACAGACCTGGGAGTACACCCTCAAGGCTGTCCGTGGCGACGGCATCACCCACCCCTACGGCCCCATCGAGGTGACGATCCCCGACCCCCGGGGCGTGGCCGTCCAACTGCATCAACCCTACCCGAACCCGGCGGTCAACACGATCACGCTGGAATACGAGCTTCCCTCCGGCATCGACGCCGTGATGCTCAGCATCTACGACCTCTCCGGCCGTCGGATCGATACCCAAACCCTCCAACCCACCTCAGGCCGTCATTCCCTCGTCCTCGACGTGGGCGAGTACCCCCAGGGGGTCTACATCGCCCGCCTGGCGGAAGAAGGAGTGAGCGAGACGAGAGGGTTAGGATTACCCGATAGGCTTGGGATGATTGAGTACAAGTCAATCTTGGAGGTTGCATTTTCAGATTCAATTGCGTTTAAGGTCATCATCACCGATGAGCTCGCTCGGAAGGTTGTAGCTAGAAGAAACCGACGAAACAGGAAAACCACCCATGTGGGTAGCTCCAACCTACTCGGTGACCTGGTCTGTTGCGAGAAATGCGGGCTTCGAATGCAGGGCTGGGGCAGGAACCGTTTAGCATGCTCGCAAGCCATGCGGGGGAACACTGATTGCAACCTGACCTCGGTCAGCCAGGAGTCGATCATCTACAGCACCCTGAACATGATCTTCAATAAGCTGGAAACCTATGACGATTACAATGGTCTGATCAACCGGATGCTGGCCCTAGTTAGGCACGACAGCCGTCCCGGCGAGATCCAGAAGAAGCTGAACGCCTTGGAGAAGAGTATCAAGAAGTGGCAGGGGATTATCGATGGGATGGAAAAGCCTACCGATGCTCTACGTTTTGCAGAGAAGAACCTCTACTCGTCATTAAAGCGAAGAGACGATCTGCTGGTTGAAATCGAAGAGCTGAGATGGAGATCACCAAAGCACTTGACGTATGAACAGGCCAATCGGGTGGTGATGTTGCTCAGGGACAAGCTCGGTGAGCTGGATGTTGAATCATCCAGGGAGGAGATCGTTGCTCTACTATGGCTGCTTATTGAACGGATCGACGTGGCCCAGAAGGAAAGCAGGGGCTCGAAGACGGCAATGTTGACAATTCGCTGGAATCCGGCGCTGATTACCGAAGTTGTCAACAAAAAGAGCCCCGAAAGGGGCTCTACTGGTCGGTTTGGGCCTGAGGCCCATGCAATACGCGGGGAACCGTTGCCGATCGGCGTACGGATGACCGCGTAGATATTGACCGTTCACTATGCAGCTGTCAGGCCGGTTGGCAGCGGGAGCATGCGGTATCGCTCTAGCAACGCGGGGGCGGCTTTGCAGCAACCCCCGCGCATCTTAGGCTGTTGTATGCTATCAGGCCGGTTGGCAGCGGCACGGGGAATCGAACCCCGGTTACATGGCTGAGAACCACGCGTCCTAACCACTAGACGATGCCGCCGTGGTGGCGCTTCGGTCTTGGCGCGCCGGTATTATAGCTGTTGTCGGTCGCCTTGGCAAGTCTCAAATCGCTGCCGGCGATCCGTTTGGAAGCCGTTTTGACGGGGGCCGGCATTGCGGCCCCCGTGGCTGGGGCGGATGGATTCGAACCACCGTAAGCAGATCCAGAGTCTGCTGTCCTGCCACTAGACGACGCCCCAAGGTTGTTTCACCAACGCTGATTTTTTTGAACCGCGCCCGACGTCATAGCGGCCGGGTTGTGGCCCCAATTGCAACTCTAGTTGCGGCTCCGGTTGCGGTCCTAATTGTGGCCCGGGTTGCGGCCCTCTCAGCGTCGGAGGGAGAAAGATAGCATAAAGGCCGGCGGTTTTTCAAGCCCTTATTCGGCGCCGTCGTCGGGCTGGGGGGAATCCTTGGCGACCAGCTCCAGCAGCAGCAGGCGCATCATGCTGGCGCCGCTCTTGGCGCCCTGCATGAAGACCTGCTTGACGGTCTCGTCGGCCTCGGGTTGCAGCTTGTCGAAAACGTCTTCGGTACCCTTGACGGCATTGGTCTCGACGGTTTCGATGAAGCGGATCATCTTGGCCAACAGCGGGTTGTCGGTGGGGTTGTCGTTGGTCATTCGGGGCCTAACTGGTTGGGGCGGGGGTCGGTTCGGGAAGCTCGAGGCTCTCGAGGACGGCCGCGCGCTGCTCGGCGATGGCGTCCCAGCTCTCGGTCGGGGCGGCCAACTGGACACCGATGTAGTGGGGTCCGCTGAGGGCGTTGTAATCGACGAAGCGCCAGGGAACGCCGTCGCCCAGGCCGCGGAACTCCAACCGGCGGGCCTCGGTTCCGGCGAAGGGAGCGCTTTCATTGGCCAGCTCCTCGAACTCGGGCATGGCCGAGAGCTCGAAGAGTTTGTCTTCGACGATCCAGTCCAGGTCCTCGGCGGTCTGGACCTTGTCGAAGGTCTGGCAGCGGACGTCGAGGTAGGCGCCGGTCTCCGGGTTGACGAAGCGGGCCGTCTCGGCGTTGATCTGGGGGTCGATGCTGTGACCGTCGTTTTCCCAGAAGTCGGTGTCGATAGTGAAGGACAGCTCGACGATATCGAAGCTGATTCGTTCGAGGGTGGTTTCGGCGGCGGTTTCGCCGTCGTCGGCCGCCGGATCCTCGAGGGGTTGTTGCTCTTCTTCACAGGCGCCGAGTAGCGGCAGCAGGGCCGCGATCGTCAAGACGGGCAAGAGCTTGCGCATCGTAAACGCCTCCAGTTGCCGGGCTGCGATGGACTGAACGAGAAAGGGGCTGTTCAACGGCTGACGACGAAGCGTCGCAGCTCGCGGGTTCCCGCGGACTCCAGGGCCAAGAGATAGACGCCGTCGAGCAGCTCGCGCAGTTCGAGGGTCAGGGTATGGGTGCCGGCGGCCAGGCTGCCGTAGGAACGGCGCAACCGTCGCCGGCCGGCCAGATCGTAGACCACCAGGGTCGCCTCACCGGGAACGCTGAGTTCGAGCCGGATATTGAGTTCGTCCCCGGCGGGGCAGGGATAGGGCTGCCGCAGGGCCGGGCGGGGTGGGTTGTGGCCTGAGCCGTAGATCAGCCCCACGGGACCGCAGGACAGCGTTCCGCCGGTGTTGAGCTCGGCCAGCAGGAGATACTCGTAACGGCGGTCCCGGGCGACGTCGCGGTCGAGATAGCGCTCGCCGGTCAGCGGGTTGGTGTTGAGGTTGCTCCAGGAGCCGCCGTCGACGCGGCGCATCAACTGGTAGCCGGCGATCTCCTCCGGCTTGGTGACCGCCCAGTCGAGGGCGATGCCGGCGGGGCCGTCGGCCGCCGCGAAGGAGTCGAAGCGCAGGCCGGAACGGGCGGCGACCAGGGCCGCCAGGCAGTTTAAGCGTCCGGCGCCGTAAGAGTTGTCCTTGCCCGCCTCGCCGAGGTCGAGGCTGCTTTCCTCGAGATAGCTCTTGATCTCGGCGGGGGTCAGCTCGGGCAGGGCCTCCAGCAACAGAGCCGCCGCTCCGGCGACGTGGGGCGTGGCCATCGAGGTGCCCTGAAGGTTGCGGTAGCCGCCGGTGCGGCCGTCGAGGGAGAGGATGGTGCTGCCCGGAGCGCTGAGGTCGGGTTTGACCAGCCCCGGGGGGTGGGGCCAGTCGTCGTAGGGCGGCTGGTGGCCGGCGAAGTCCCATTCCGCCGGACCGCGGCTGGAGAAATTGACCAATTCGTCGGCGGCGTCGGTGGCGCCGACGGCGATCACGCCCGGGACATCCCCCGGGGTGCGGATGTTGTCCGGCGGCGGATGGCTGTCGTCGTCGCCCTCGTTGCCCGCCGCGGCGCAGATCACAACGCCGAGCTCCAGCACCGCCTCGCACTCCTCGCGCCAGAGGACCTGGTTCGAGGTGTTCCACTGGCGCCAGCCCCAACTGCAGTTGAGGATGTCGGCGCCCTCGGCGACGGCGTAATCGAAGGCCCGCCAGACGATGTACTCCGTGCTCGAGCCGCCGTCGGAGAAGGACTGCAGGCTCATGATCCGGGCGTCGGGCGCCACCCCGGTCTGGTAGCCCGCGCTGCCGTCACCGGCCACGGTGCCGGCCACGTGGCTGCCGTGACCGCCCACCGGACCCAGGATGTCGTTATTGTGGTAATAAAAATCCCAGCCGTAGATGTCGTCGACGTAACCGTTGCCGTCATCGTCCTCGCGGTTGTCCGGGATCTCGTCGGGGTTGCTCCAAGCGTGATCGGCCAGGTCCGGGTGCTCGATGTCGCAGCCGGTATCCAGCACGGCCACCACGACGCCGGCGCCCGTGTAGCCGTACGGCTCCTCCCAGACCACCTCGGCGTCGACGCGGTCGATGTTCCAGAGCATGGTGGGGGTCGGCGGGGCGGCGGACCGCTGGAGATCGAGCTGAAGATCATGGCTGAGGACGACGCGCTGGACTGCGGGCAGAGCGGCCGCGGCCCGGGCCGTGGCGGCGTCCAGGCGGCAACCGACGGCGTTGAGCAGCACCAGGGAGGTGATCTCGGCGGCTACGCCGTCGGCGGCGGCGGACTCGAGCAGCTCAAGGACGGGCACCTGGGTGCGCGCGGCCAGTTCGCTCAAGCGTCGCCAGCCCGACTCCCGGGCCCGCTCCCGGGGCAGGCCGGCGAGTTGACTGGACAGGCCCAGCTCCGTCGGGCGCTCCGCCAGCACGATAACGGCGGGCAGCAGCCCGGTCCGCGCTTCGGCGAAGGCCGACTCGAGCTCCGGCGTCAGGAAACCGCCGAGGGCCGGCAACGGCAGCAACAGGACTGTCAACGCAAGGCGCATCGTGGTCAGGGGCACGACTCCGTTTTGACGTTCCTTAACGGTAACCAACCTAAAGATATCGAGTAGTTACGATGGGCACAGGGGCTGAAAAGAGTCTGGTACGAAAGCCGTCTGTGCTGATGTGGCGGAGCTTGAGCGGGTTCAACGACAGCGGCCCGGTTCCCGCGCTCCGGCACAACGCCGATCTGGGGAGCTTAACAGCGTTCGAGCGGCCCGCTGCACTGGGCCGGCGACCGCCCCGGAGACCTGAGGTCAGGCCCCGGGCGGCGGTTGAGATCCCTTCGAGCTCCCGGCTTCCGGAACTGGCACGGTTTTTGCGGAGGCGCACCGCTTGCCGACTATGGGGGGTCGCCGAGATGCAAAAACCGTGCCAGTTCCGGAAGCCGCAGCCGGGGCGAAGGGTGTTGCGGTTCGTGCCAGGTCTCCGGGGCTAGTCGAGGGCGGCCTCGGCGGGTTCCCAGACCTCGAGATCGAAGATTTCGATGGTGTGGGCGGCGGTGTTGGCCAGGTACAGTCGGCGGTTGTCGTAATCCAGGGCCACGCCCTCCGGGTTGAGCAGCACGAGACCCTCGGTGGTGACGTCCTGGATTTCTTCAAGGAGCTTGCCGCTCTCGTGGTACAGGTAGAGGGTGTTATTGAAGCCGTCGACGAGAGCCACGACGCCGCCGTCGGCGTCGAGGGCCAGGGGTTCGCGGGCCGGGGTCTCGAAGCTGTCCAGCAGACGTCCCCGGTAGTCCAGGTGGAGAATGGTGCCGGAGCGGGTGACGGCCCACATTGAGCGATCGTAGTCGTAGACGATGTCGAGGAGTTCCTCGGCGCCGGCGCCGGAAAGGGTGTAGAGATTGATGCTGTTGCCGCTGCCGTCGAACTCCCACAGCTCGCTTCCCGAGGCCACCATCAGCTCGCCGGCCCAATTGGCGGCCAGGGCCCCGGGGATGCTCGGGGCGTTGGCCAGGCCCTGGATGGTGTTGTCGTCTCGCTTCAGGCGGCCGTCGCCGGAGATGTTGACCGAGGTCTCGGTGACCGCGTAAGCCTGGGACGGATCGGTGAACTTGAAGACGGTGCCGGCGTTGCGATCAGCCAGGTAGATGTGGTCTTGTTTGTTGACGGCGATGTCGTCGGGGCGGTAAGCGCGCTCGCCGCCGCCGAAGTTGTAATCGTAGACCTGGGTGACCTCGCCCTGGGGAGTGAAGACCTGGACGCGCAGGTTGCCGGAATCGATGACGTACAGCTCGCCGCGGCGGTCAAGGGCCAGGTCGGTGGGCCGGATGAACTCGCCCAGCCGGGTGCCGTTGAAGCCCCAGGTGTCGTAGTAGAAGGGTTCGAGCCGACCCTCGGGATGCAGACGGATATCCTGCTTGGTCGAGACGTCGAGGTCCGAGTCCAGCGTCAACTGGCAGCCGAGGAGCGGAGCGAGCAGCGCTAAGGTGACAGCAAGCGACGTCAGCTTGTTCATGGCCTGTCTCCGGCTTCGAGTGGGGATGGAAGAACTCAGATCCGATGATAGCATAAACCACCGTCGGGTGCGGCGGCGGGCGGGGCTTGCCGTTTGCGCGCCGTCCTAGTACAATCGCCGCCATGAGGAACGTCACCAAGATCAAGGTTCTGCCCCGGCTGGTCTACGAGCGGATCGCCGCCGGCGAGGTCGTCGAGCGGCCGGCCTCCGTGGTCAAGGAGCTGGTCGAGAACTCTCTCGACGCCCACGCCGAGCGGATCGAGGTCGAGCTGGCCGCCGGGGGCAAGCGCCTGATCCGGGTCACCGACGACGGCTGCGGCATGAGCCCGGCCGACGCCCGCACCTGCTTCGAGCGCCACGCCACCAGCAAGATCGACACCTTCGAGGATCTGGAGCTGCTCAAGACCTACGGCTTCCGCGGCGAGGCCCTGCCCAGCATCGGCGCCGTGGCCAAGATCCGTCTGGTGACGCGCTTCCGCGGCGACGAGCGCGGCACCGAGGTCGTCTACGAGGGCGGCCGTCTGGTGCGCTGCGTCGAGGCCGGGGCCCCCGTGGGCACCGACATCGTCGTCCGTGAGCTGTTCTACAACGTCCCGGCGCGGCGCAAGTTCCTCAAGACCGACGTCGGTGAACGCCGGGCCTGCGTCGAGCTGGTCAAGCGGATGGCCTTGCCCAACCCCGGGGTCGCCTTCCACGTCCTGGCCGGGGGCAAGACTCAACTGGCCTGGGCACCCGCCGACGAGCTCCAGCGCTGCTCCGAGTATTTTAGTTCCGTCGCCGACCCCTTGGAGTTGACTTACTCCAGTCCCGCTGTGGGCCGGGTCCACGGCGCCCTCTGGCACCCCAACCGGGCCGATCGCGCCAACCGTTCCGGCATTCTGGTCTTCGTCAACGGTCGCAGCGTCGACAACCGGGTGGTCACCGACGCGGCGGCGGCGGCTTGCCGCGGCGTCGGGCGCCCGGACCGCTTCCCCCAGGCGGTGCTCTTCCTCGAACTCTCGGGCAAGCTGGTCGATGTCAACGTCCACCCCACCAAGAGCGAGGTCAAGTTCGCCGACGACGCCGCCGTGCGCAAGCTGGTCAAGGCCGCCGTCACCCGGGCCCTGGCCGAGGCCGGTGTCGATCTGGCCGCCGCCACACCCCTCGGCGGGGGCTATGAACCCGCCGGACCGCCGGACCGCCGGCCGAGCCCCGCCGGACGCACCGAAGAAACGGGACCGGCCTACATCGACACTCCCGACGACGTCCCCTTCGGCGTCGGTGATGGTCGCCGCCCGGCACGGGTCGCTCCGTCCCGGCGTCCCGGTCGGTTGGAACGTACCGGCGACGCCCCGGCCGGGCAACTGCGTTTCAGCACCGAGGCCGCCCGGCAACTATACGAGCGGGCGCCCTTCGAGGTTCGCGGCCAGTTCGCCGACAGCTTCATCCTCGTCGAGCACGGCGACAAACTGCTGGTCATCGATCAGCACGCCGCCCACGAGCGGGTCATTTACGAGGAGCTGCAAAACAACGACGCCGAGCACCCCGCCGCCAGCCAGGAGCTGTTGCTGCCGCCCCTGGTGCGCCTGAGCCCCGATCGCGCCGCCCGGCTGGCCGGCTTGCTCGAGCTGCTGGAAAGCTACGGCTTCCGCGTCGAGGTCGCCGGCGCCGACGCCTTCCGCGTCCTCGCCGTGCCTCAGATCGTCAAGACCGGCGAGGAGCAGGCCGTCGCCGAAGAGGTGCTGGCCGAGCTCGGCGACGTCGGCGAGGATAAGCCCCTCGCCGAACTAGAGCGCCTGGCCCGGGCCACCGTGGCCTGCAAGGCCGCCGTCAAAGCGGGCGAGGTACTCGGCCGGGAGCAGATGCGCAACCTGATCCGTCGCCTGTTGGCCTCGCCCAACCGCTCCACCTGTCCCCACGGCCGACCGACCACCGCCGAACTGACAGAGGAGCAGATCCGGCGCTGGTTCCGCCGCTAGGGGACGCTCAACCCGCGAATAATGCTCTTCACCGCCGTCAAGCCCGACGGACTTGCCGTCGGAGCGCTGATCGCTTACTATTGTCGGGTCGACAGAC
Source organism: Candidatus Coatesbacteria bacterium (assembly GCA_014728225.1). NCBI lineage: Bacteria > Candidatus Coatesiibacteriota > Candidatus Coatesiibacteriota bacterium. The sequence goes on from WJLX01000040.1 coordinate 10,063, forward strand.
AACGCCACGACACCCAGATCGTCAGGAGGACCCTTGGCCGAGCAGACCAACAGCGGCGTCATCGACAAACCGGACGAGCCGCTCAAGGAGTACGGCTCCATCGGCGACCTCGGGCGCTACGCCAACCTGACCCTTTCCCTGGCCTTCAACTTCGGCTTCGCCCTCTTCGTCGGCTACGTCTTGGGCGAGATGGCCGACGACACCTTCCTCGGCCACTACGACGGCATCTTCACCTGGATCGGCCTGGCCGCCGGTTTCGTCGGCGCCTTCTTCTCCACCCGCAAGCGGCTGCGACGCTTCGCCGTCAAGCAGGCCGACCTCTTCCGCCGCCGCGAACGCAAGCTGCGCGGCTACCGGGCGCTGAACCAGACCGAGATCATCGTCGGCTTCAGCGCCTGCTTCGCCGGGGTCTCCCGCCTCTGCGACCTGATCTACCTCGAGGAGTTCTCCCGGGCCGGCAACGCCTGGATACTCTACCTCTCCCTGGCAGCCGTCGGCGGCGGACTGCTGCTCCTCGGCCTGGCCGTCCTCCTCGGTAAGCGCCAAGCCTGGTCGCCGCTGCGCTGGTTCCTGCTGCTGCCTATACCCACCGGCGCCCTGCTGGCCTGGCTCGGACTGCAATACGGCGCCCGACCCAACGTCATCGTCACCATGCTCCTGCTGGCCGAGACCCCGCTGATCGCCTTCCTCGAACACCTGCGCGGACCGGCGTCGGCTAAAGACTAGCGCCCCTCGAACCGAACCAAAGACCAACGGGACCCGCCGGGTCCCGTTTTTTCACCTGGCGAACCAACTCGTGGCGCCGCGGCCGGGAGCCCTTTTTCGCGCAGCGCTGTCATCTCGACTTCGACGCCGCGCCGGAACTGGCACGGTTTTTGCATCTCGGCGACCGTTACGGACGACGATAACGGTCCGCCTCCGCAAAAACCGTGCCAGTTC
>WJLX01000041.1 GCA_014728225.1 Candidatus Coatesbacteria bacterium
CCGCCGGCCGTCGGCTTATCGGTGTAGCTGGTCGGGTCGAGCTCGGCCCGGCGAGCGGCGGCGTGGCGCCGGCGGATTCGCTTGTCGTAACAATAAGCCGTATTACGATGGCTGCCCAGGTCCTTGGCGACCCGCGCCGCGGCGGTAGTGGTAGCGCTAGTTGCATCTCGGACGGTTGACGTGCCGCTCCCGCGACCCGCTCTTCCCCGCCACATTCCCCCCCTTGATCGGTGGCGGGATGACAGACCCGTTCACGCCGCGGGAAGAGCCCAACCGCAATAGCTGCTGTTCAGCTTCTGTGATGCTCCCTCAAGTTAAGTAACATCGGGCATCCCACACGCTAGCGGACCATTCCGCCGGTTATGGATACCGTTGTTTCAAATCGCTTGGAAGGCGGATAGAGGACCTCACCGGCAGCGGTTTCGCCGATTGCTTGTAACGGCGGTCGATGAGCAGTCCTTGATGAGCAGTCCTTGATGAGCAGTCCTTGATGAGCAGTCCTGAATGGTTGTTGTTGAACGCTACTAGAATTGGACGCTCCCTGATGAGATTAACAGCGCCCGGCGGAGGTTGAACGGCCCCGGGTCGTTAGAACCGGTTCGGCAACCTTGACTCCCCTAAAAACCCGCCTCAACAATAACGAGCAATGTGCCTGACCCGCTCTCTTCCAACTGTTTTTCTATGAATATGTTATAGGTATTTGCAGGTCCATTGCCGTTGCGAGATCCCCAATGCAGATGACATACATGCTTCTAAACAGCTTTCTCAGCAGATGATCATGGACATGCAGGGGGCCGTTGTTGTTAAGTGAGCCCAGATGGTTTTCCGGCCCCCGGCCGGCAGGCGCAGGTAAGAGAACCCGTGCTTCACTGCGCCAAAACCTCCACCGACGACTGTCCCCGACCGCCCAGCGCCGCGGCGACCGCGATGCGCAAACCGACAACTACAAAGGCCCGGCGCGGTTCTTGCCCGCCGACCTCCCCGGACGGGGAGGTCGGCGGAATGCAAGAAGCGTGACGGGCCGGACGCCGGCCGACGGTGATCCGCGGATCAATCAGGGCCGGGTGGCCCGTTCCTGCGCCGCGAGCAGCTCGACCAGCTCCCGGGGCGAGCACTCCTCGTAGCCCAGCTCAGCGCTCAGGCTCGCCGGCGTCGGCACGTAGCCCCGGCGCCACAGATCGACCAGCCTGGCCCCCGCCGCCGGCTCGCGCCACCATGCCGGACCGAAGTCCTCCTCCAACCGCCGGCGCAACTGGGCCTCCAGCATCCAGGCGTAGAGGTAATTGGTGGTGTAGAAATCCTCGTTGGTCTCGAAGACGCCGGTCAGGTAGTCCTCGGGTTCGTGGCTCCAGATGCTGGTCATGTCGACCAGCTCCTTGTACGTCGCGGTGTGGTCGGCCTCGACACCGTGGAGGGCCAGCTCGTAGAGAAAGGCCATGCAGTAATAACGCAGGCCGGAGAGCTCGCCGAACAGTTGGCGGCGACGCAGCTCTCGGGCCTCGTCAGCCGGTATCTCGAGCTCCTCTTCGAGGTACAGCGGATTCTCAAACAGGTTCTCGAACAGGAAGGCGTAGGCCTCGGTGATGGCGTCGTCGCCCAGCTCGCGCAGTTCGTAGGGCAATGCGGGATCGGTGTAGGCGAAGTGGCACGCGTGGCCCATCTCGTGAAACAGGGTCTGGTAATCCTCGAAACCGCCCGTGGGCTTGACCAACACCCGGACGTCCTCGGGGACGCGCATCGGCCAGCAAGCGGCCCGGGGTTCCTTGGCCGGGCGGTCCTCGTCGTCCAGGGTGATGTTGTCCAGCTCATCGTAACCCACCTCGAGACCGCCGATGAAGGCCTCCCAAGCCGGGACCAGCTCAGCGGCGCCGAAGTAGGCGTCGAACTCGTCGTCGTCCCACAACCGCCAGCGCTCCAGACTGGTCAGCGACAGGCGCTCCCGCCCGGGGTAGACGGCGGCGACGCGCTCCTCGGCCAGGGTGATGTACAGCTCCCGGGTCTGGCCGAGAATGAAAAGGCAGTCGGCGGCCAGTTGGGCGAAGTCCCGACCACGGTTGCGGGCGAAGTAATCGACGTAGTCGGCGTAGCCCAGCTCGCGGCAACCGGCGCGCAGGGCCTCCAGATAGGCGGCCCGGCGGGGCTGGAGCTCCTCGCGAACGAAGGCGCGGGCCGCGTCGCGCAGGGCGTCGCGCCGCTCGTCATCCTCCAGCTCATCGATCGCCTCCCAGACGTCACGATAGGCGATCTCTTCACCCTCGAACCCGATCACGCCGCGGGCCTCGGCCTCCAGGATGGCGATGTAGTAGTCTTCGAGGGGTTCCCAGAGCAGGCCCGCCTCGAGATCCCAAGCCAGGTAGCCCAGGGCGCGGGCCACCGCCGGATCCGCGGCGGCGTCGCGCAGCCCGGCGACCCACTCGGCCAGGGCCGGATCCAGCAACCACTCGTAGCGCTCGTTGATCGGCCCGACGACGATCTCTTCACCGTAGGCGTCGCCGACGTAGTAGGCCTCGGCTGATTCATAGCCGTAGTCCTCCAGGGCCTGGCGCAGCCCGTCCAGGGTCAGGGCCGCACCGTCGGGTCCCACGGGGGCCTCGGCAAGGATCGGCGCGGCCGACAGACAGACGATCAGCAGGCACAGTGAACGGCGGCTCATGGCCCTCCCGGGTTGAGAAACAGTGCGCTTCGAACGACGGTATTATAGCCGAAAAGACCGCCCTTGACGATAGGGTTGGTTGCCAATTACGGTAGCCGAACATTCGTTCTCCCTTACTGTCAACGAGTTGCACGATTGATTATCCCGACGCCGCCCCGCTTACCGCCGGATTGAGCAACGGTCCGCCGAACGGCTGTTCGGCGGACCGTGTAGTAAAGTCGATCTGGCTCTAACGGCTGATGACCAGGCGGCCGGAGGCCCGCTCGCCGCAGCCGTCGACGCGCAGGGTGTAGACCCCGCTCTCCAGACCGGCGACGTCGAGGGCGATCTCGCGGCGGCCCGCCGTGACCTCGACGCTGCGCTCCAGCACCCGGCGGCCGGCCAGGTCGTAGAGGGTCAGGGTGACCGTACCGGCCTCGGGCATCTCGATGAGGCAGGTCGTGCGATCGGCGGCCGGGCTGGGGTAGATCCCGCCCAAACTGAGGGCTCCCGGCGTCTGACCGCTGACGGATACCGAGCAGGTGCCCAGCTCGACACTGCGGCCGTCGGGCTCCAGCGCCGTCAAGCGGTAGTCGTAATCGCCGGGCTCCAGGGCCCGATCCAGGTAGCTGCCGGCGGGGCCGCCGCTGAGCGGCTCCTCGGTCAGGGGGGTCCAGGCGACGCTGCCCGCCGGTCGACGGGACAGGCGGTAGCCGACGGCGTCTCCGTCGGTCAGCCAGCTCAGCCCCACGTCGCCGCCCCGGGACTCGGCGGCGAAATCGAGCAGGCGTACGCCGATCGGCAGGTCGTCGTGCATGGTCACGGCGGCGTTCATGTTGGCCCGCAGATCGTCCAGGTCCTCACCCACGGCCAGGGCCACGTCGAAGCACAGCTCATCGCCGTCGTCCACCTGGTAGGGGCCGCAGCAGATCAGGAAGCGGTAGTCGAAGGCCTCGATCGGCGGATCGTCGAATTCGCCGTTAGCCATCAAATTGTAGATTTCCGCATCGGATTCCGGATCGTTGTTCCAATCCCACCAGTTGAAGGAACAGGCGGTGTTGATCAGCGGTTTGACGCCGATATAACCCAGCGAGGAATCGTCGTCGTCGTACATGTAACCGAAGCGGCCGCTGGAGTCGTAAGCCACCCAATCGTCCATGTTGTCATTGCCCTCGGGTCCGACGTCGGCGTCGGCGAGGAACCCGAGATAAAAGTCGTCGATGTCCTCGCCGGTGTTATTGAAGACCGTGTAGTGCAGGATAAGGTAGTCCTCATCGGGGGCGTCGGCCCAGCTCATCCCCTGGCACCAGCTGTAGAGACCCGGCGGATCGGGATGGGCGGAATCGTCGGCCTCGTAGAAGAAGTCCAGATCGGAGAGCTGGCCGACCCCGTCGGGAATGTCGGACCACTCCGGCTCGTCCGAGGTGACGATCTCGCTCTGACCTGCCCAGTCGGGATCGGCGTATTGATGAGTCACCGCGGTTTCCTGGCCCTGGTAGGTGAAGGCCGTCCAGAAGCCGCCGAACCAAAGGTACAGATCGTCGGAGCCTGCGGGCCAGGTGCTGTCCATAACGGAATGATCACTGGTGAATGTGCCGTAGATCTCGCCGCTGCCGAAATCCAGGCCCTGGGCGGCGACGACCGCGGGGAGCAGCAGGAGCAGTATGAAAACCGAAGTGCGCTTCATTTAGACCTCCGAGGTTTGATGACCTGTTCGACTTGTTCGACTTGGTTGATGAAAGCCACCGTATTGAGAGTGATGAACATCAACTCATTGTGACTTCCTATGTTATATTGATACCACAAAACTGCAGCCAAGACAGTATGTCTGGTAGATAGGTGGAATGGACTGTGCAACCCACCCTGTGGGCCGGAGAGCCGGTCGACCGCGACCGGCGGAAGCCGCCAAACATCCGCACGCCCCGGAAGTCGCGCCGCCGGAACTGGCACGGTTTTTGCTGAAGCGAACCGTTATCGTTGTTCGTAACGGTCGCTGAAATGCAAAAACCGTGCCAGTTCCGGCGGTCCGAGCTGTATCAGCCTCGGTGATAAAGCGTTGACGCCGGTCGCGGGCCGGCTCAGTCGCGGGGCGCTCTCAGCAGGGTCAAGGTTTCCTGGAATCCCGGCGGCGGTGTGCTGGTGAAGGACAGCGTCACCCCGGACGAGGGGTGGACGATGCCCAACGCTTTGGCGTGCAGGGCCTGGCCGACGAGGGGCAGTCCGCGGGAAAGGCGCTCGCTGGAGCGGGAGGGGTAGACGGGGTCGCCGAGGAGGGGGTGGCCGCGGTGAGCCAGATGTACGCGGATCTGGTGGGTCCTGCCGGTCTCCAGACGGCACTCCAGCAGACAGGAGCTTTGTAGGCGTTGCAGCACCCGGAAATGGGTCACGGCGCGGCGGCCGCCGGTGACGACGGCGAAGCGCTTGCGGTCCCCGGGATGGCGGCCGAGGGGCTCGTCGATGGTGCCGGCGGGCGGCTGGGGCACACCGTAACACAGGGCCTCGTAGCGGCGCTCGGCGCTGTGGCGGGCGAACTGGCGGGAGAGGTGGAGGTGGGCGGGTCGGTTGCGGGCCAGGACCAGCACCCCGGAGGTGTCGCGGTCCAGGCGGTGAACGACGCCGGGGCGGGCCGGATCGGCGACGACGGCCAGGGAAATCCCGCGGGCGGCCAGGGCGTTGAGCAGGGTGTCGTCGGGGTGGCCGTGGCCGGGGTGGACGACGAGGCCCGGTGGTTTGTCGACGACGACGATGTCGTCGTCGAGGTGCAGAACCCGCACTCCGGGATGCTCCCTGGGGGTCAGCGGATCGCAGGGTTCGGGCTCGGCCAGGGCCGCAGCCGAGACAACGACGATCTCGCCGGGCCGCAGGCGGTGGGATTTACTCGTCGAACGGCCGTCGACGAGGATCAGGTCCTCCTCGACGGCGGCGGCGATCCGGCTGCGCGACAGGCCGCTGCCGGCCAACCGACGCGCCAGGAAGCGGTCCAGGCGCTCCCCGGCGTCTCCGTCGGTGATGGTCAAGCACCGCTCTGGCTGGTGGTTTTCGATGGCGATCCCTTGACCGCGGCTGGGCGGGCAGCTAGTCTTGTAGTGGAGAAAGCGCTCCTGGAGGATCCAAATGCCCTACATCCGCTTCCGCGGTCGTTACGCCGTGCTGGTCCATTCCCGTCGCGAGGGCGGCCGCGTGCGTCAGCTCCACCTGGCCTACTTGGGCAAACGGCGGCGCCTCGAGCCCGAGCTGCGCCGCCGTTTGGAGCGGGAGTATCCGGAGCTGAAGTTCGACTGGGCGGCCCTGGAACGCCGCCTGGCCCGGGGCGGCGGCAGGCGCCGCGCTGACGCCTGGCTGGAGGAGGATTAAGCGGGTCGCGCTCAGTTCCGGCGGAAGCGGATGATGCGCGCCTGGTCGTCGGGGCTGAAATCGTAGTCCCAGGGTTCGTACCAGATGAAGGCGTCCAGGACCAGCAGATCGCCGTTGTCGCAGACGGCGACGTCCAGTGGCGCGCGCAGTCGCCAGTCCCCCGTACCGGTGATCACGGCCAGCAAACCGCCGGCGGCGTCGAACTTCTGCACCCGAGCGTTGCGGGTGTCGGCGACATAGATATTGTCGTAGCCGTCGACGCAGACGCCGTAGGGGGCGGAGAAGCGGCCGTTCTCGTAGCCGAAACCGCCGATGGTCCGTTGGTAGCTGAGGACGTAGGGATAGTTGTAATCGGGATCGTAGCCTGGGTCCTCTGGATCATCGGGGGCGGTTTCGAGGGTCAGGATCTGGATACGATGGTTCCAGGTATCGGCGACGATGATCTCGTCGGTGGAATTGGCCGTCACGCCGAGGGGCAGGCGGAAGGTGCCCTGCTGATCACCGAGGCCGCCGTCCTCGGCCAGCTTGTTCCCGGCGCCGTCGTAGGCTGAGATCAGGCTGTTCGCGGTGTCGGTGATGACGATGCGGTTGTCCGGGGTGTCGAGGGCCGTCAGGTCGCCGGGTTGGTAGAAGCTGGGGTACTGCTGAACCAGGGGTTCGGTCCAGCCGGGTTTGCTGTAGGGAGGCTCGAAGTAGCCGTGGTCGGGCTCATCGGATCCGCCGGGCTTGGGGATGGGCAGGTTGAAAGCGTAGGCGCTGCGGCCCCGGGGGAAGACGCCGTCGCCCTCCTCCGAGAGGGATTCGGCCAGCAGGATCTCGCTGACCGCGGGATTGTTCCGCGCCACGAACAGGGGATAGGTCTGCCAGTCGAAGCCCCGGGGCCATTCCCAGTAGGCGTCCCAGACGGCGCCGCCGTCCTCTTCGAGGACGAAGCGCTCCAGGAAACCGCCGCGGATGTTGGTCACCAGCAGCCGCCCCTCATGGTCCAGGGCCATGCTGTAGGGGTACCAGAAGTCCCATTCGGCGTAGCCGAGGGAGCCCTCCTCCTCGTCGCGGCCCAGTTCGGTGAGCCAGAAGCCGCCCAGGGCGGTGTAGTCCTCGCTGGGGTGGGGCTGGCTGCTTTCCTCGAGACAGCCGCCGCTGACGACCGCCGCCAGCGCGGCGATGACGACGACCGCCCGCGATCCTGTCCGGGCGTCGGCTGCGTTCTTGGAGTGGTAGCTTCGCTGATGAGTGGACATCGGCAGTCCTCCGTTCCGGCGATATTGTACCAGAAAGGTCCGGCCCGGGAAAGCTGGCCGCCGTCGGGGGATTATGTTAATCTTCTTGTCAGTCCTGTGGTGTTCTAATACCTACCTAAAAGGAGACCCATGGCAGCGAAGCAGACCAATGACAAGCGGCGCAATCTGGAAGCCGCCTTCGCCCAGATCGAGCGCAAGTACGGCAAGGGCTCGATCATGCGCATGGGCGACGATGACGTGCAGCAGGTCGACGTAATCCCGACGGGTTCCCTGGCCATCGACCGCGCCCTGGGCGTCGGCGGCCTGCCCCGGGGCCGGATCGTCGAACTCTACGGTCCCGAGGCCTCGGGCAAGACCACCCTCACCCTTCACGTCATCGCCAGCGCCCAACAGCTCGGCGGCATCGCCGCCTTCATCGATGTCGAGCACGCCCTGGACGTCAACTACGCCCGGGCCCTGGGCGTCAACATCAACGACCTGCTGATCAGCCAGCCCGACACCGGCGAGCAGGCCCTCGAGATCGTCGAGATGCTGGTCCGCTCGGGCTCCCTCGACGTGATCGTCATCGACTCCGTCGCCGCCCTGGTGCCGCGCTCGGAGATCGAGGGCGAGATGGGCGACAGCCACGTCGCCCTCCAGGCCCGCCTGATGAGCCAGGCCCTGCGCAAGCTGACCGGGATCGTCAACAAAACCCGCTGCTGCGTGGTCTTCACCAACCAGATCCGCGAGAAGGTCGGCGTAGTCTTCGGCAACCCCGAGGTCACCCCCGGCGGCCGGGCGCTCAAGTTCTACACCACGGTGCGGATGGAGATCCGCCGCATCGGCTCCCTCAAGGTCGACGGCGAGAGCATCGGCAACCGCAGCCGGGTCAAGATCGTCAAGAACAAGGTCGCCCCGCCCTTCAAGCAGGCCGAGTTCGACATCATCTTCGGTGAGGGCGTCAACATGGCCGGTGAGATCATCGATCTGGGCCAAGAGACCGGCCTGGTGGAGAAGTCCGGCGCCTGGTACACCATCGACGAGGAACGCTTCCAGGGCAAGGAGAACTTGCGGACCTTCCTCCAGGAGAACCCGGAGCGCGTGGCCGAGTTGGGCGACGGTATCCGCGAGCACTTCGGGCTACCCGTGTTCGGTGAACGGCTGATCCCGACCGCCGCCGCCGATGAAGACGGGGACGCAAGCGCCGACGACGAAAAGTAGAGTCTGCGTCAACACGCCGTGCGAACCCTCCGGGTCGGCCGCTGGCCGGCCCGCATTCCCAGGGCGAAACGGCGGCCGACTCCGAACGGGAGGCCTTCGATCGTTACCGGCTGCAACCTTTACCGGTTGAAGCGTATCCAATACTAATGAACGGGGAACAATCGCAACATCGGCGCCGTCGTCCCCGAGCCGACGGTCCCTCAACTGGCAAGCTCCGTACAAGAGGAGTGAGAAAGAGATGGATCTAACCGGAATCGTCGCCATCGTGATGGGTATCGGCATCGGCATGCTGGCCATCTGGGTGGATTACAAGCGTAAACGCCTCATCCACGAGGAACGGATGGAGGCCCTGCGCCAGGGGATCACCCCACCGGACTGGCTCGTCGAGGTCGAGGAGAAGCGCAAGACACCCTTTAAACGCGCCCTGGGGCTGTTCATCGCCGCCATCGTGCTCATCGGCATCGGGATCTGGCTCTACGTCTCGATGTGGTGGATGGGCCTGGGCGCCCTGGCCTTCTGGGGCGCCGGACCCGCCTTTCTCGGTTTGGCCCTGGGCGGCGCCGGGCTCGTCGTATACCTACTGCACAAAAAACAGGACCGCCGGGACGACGTCTAGGCTCCGCCGGCAATGCGGCCGGACGACCGCCTCGGCCGCGCCGGCGGCCTGCGTCTTCCACGTCTCCAACCGGTGACGTGTTTTGGAGCGAGAACGCGAATTAGCCCTGATCGAGCGGGCGGTGGATGGTGACGAGCAGGCCTTCGCCGAACTCGTCTACGCCACCCAGAACCTGGTGTACAGTTGCTGCATCAAGGTCCTGCACAACCCGCAACTGGCCGAGGAAGCGGCCAACGAAGCCTTCCTGCGCGCCTGGCGCGGGTTGGCCGGTTTTCGCGCCCAGGCCCGCTTCTCCAGCTGGATGTTCCGTATCGCCCACAACGCCGCCGTGCGTATGGCCACCAAGAAACGCCTGAAAACCATCTCGATCGACGATGAGGACAAACCCGGTCTGGCCAACGTCGCCCGCGACAACCCCCGGGCCGAACGTAACATCGAAGGCCGCAGCGAGCTCGAACTGGTCCGCGACCTCCTCGACGAGCTGCCGGACAACCACCGCAGGGCCCTCGAATTGGCCTACCTCGAAGGCGTCAGCTACGCCGACGCCGCCGCCGCCCTTGGCTGCACCACCGGCACCATCAAGACCTGGGTCCACCGCGGCCGCAACAAGCTGCGCGAGCTCTACCTCGAGGCCACCGGCCGGGAGTTCGCCTGAGCGGGCCGCGGCCCGCTACCGCCGGAACTGGCACGGTTTTTGCATCTCGGCGACCGTTGGAGCGGCGGCAACGCTGCGCCTCCGCAAAAACCGTGCCAGTTCCGGCGGTGGTCCGGCGGCCCGTCGCCGAAGCTGCGGCAAAGACCATGGCCGCCGGACGCCCGCTGGAAAAAAGAACAGCGGCTTGTTGAAACCGGACCGTCGCCCGGCGTATCATATCCTGTGGAGGGTGAAATACTTGGGTCTGGGTGATCCGGGGGGCAGAAGGTCTGCAAGCAATGTCTGCAAGAGACGTCTGCAATGGACGTCTGCAATGGACGTCTGCAAGGGACGGATGTCTGGAGGGCTAGGCAGCTAAGGGAGCACATGACCGGGTATAGCGGTTATCTGAAGGTGACGAGCGGCCGTCGAGCGCCGGACGAACCCGGCGAACTGGGGCGAGAATGTACCGCTGACCGCAAGAGACGGCCTACGGCATAACTCCAGCGGCCGTCGAGCGCCGGACGAACCCGGCGAACTGGGGCGAGGATGTACCGCTGACCGCAAGAGACGGCCTACGGCATAACTCCAGCGGCTCTCGAACACCGGACGAACCCGGCGAACAAAAGATCACAACCCTCGACCAGCCCGGCAACATCCCTTTAGCGACACCATCCGGGAGTGGCGATCACCCGCAGCAACCAACGAGGCGATAACCGTGTCCAACCACAAGCATGACAAAGAGGCCCGTCGGATCCGCGAATTGGCCGAGCGGATGCGCCGGGGCGACGTCGATCCGCCGGCCGGCGCCGAGCTGGGTTCCGCGGCCACGGAGTACGCCGCCCAACGGGTGCGCGCCGCCGAGGAACGTCTGGACAAGCTGCTGGCCCGAGCCGTCGTCGTGCCGGCCCCGCCCGGCCTGAGTCGCGACGTATTGGCCCAGGTCCGCGCCGAGGGCCGCCCCCGTGTCGTCCTGCCCCGCCGTAAACTAAGCCGCACCGGCATGTGGCTGTCGGTGGCCGCCGTCGGTCTCGCCCTGGTCGTCGGCTTGCTGACTGTGCTGCCCGGCATCTCCGGCGCCCTGGGGTTCGAGCTGACCGCCGGCGACGTGGCCCCGTTGCTCAACTATCTGCCGATGGGGACCGCCCTGGCCTTCGCCGTTTTCTCCGTGATCCGCACCCTGGTCAACCTGCGCCGCGACCAGGCCCTGCGTCGCTACGCCAAGCAGGGCGACGGTTCCTGACGCGGCTTTTCAAGGCGGGTGCTGTTTCGGGCGATCCCGGCATTCCCTGGGACCGCCTTTTTCTTTCCCCAGCTTACTTGGCGGTTGGTGTATTTTGTGCTATATTAAGACTGATAAGTCTTCACTATTATCGTCAGCTTAAATTGAAATCCCTGGCAGCCTGGTTAGGCCCACCAACGGGACTCATTTTCAATATTGTCTGCCCTGGAGGGCGATAAAAGGCGATTACTTCAACTTGAACCGACCGTCACGCTGACAATCATTTAGAAGTCAGCAAAATTCTAGGATTGATATTGTTTTATTAGACCCCTTGCCGCCTTTTCATCCCGACAGCGACGACTCTACCCGATGTTCAACCAACTCCTTGACAATGGTTTCAGTCTTCTCTAATATAGCTGCGAGCCATAACACAGCAGGCAATCGGCAACTGCGCTTCCACTAGAACCAACCCCGCCTATCTTCGGAGGGCCAGTCGTGAATCAACCCCGGATGAACGACTAGCACCGCAACGCGTTGTCCGGTCGGCGCAGGCTCCATCACGGAACCGCTTCGAACCGCGACGGCGGGAACCCCCGCACCGCGTTATCCGAAACAAAACCCACCGAGGAAATACCATGCTAGGTGAACTACTGCCTAACGGCAGGCGGGAGATCAGTGTGCTCTTCTGCGATCTGCGCGGCTTCGGGCGCTACCATGAACAGCTCGGAGACGCCGGCGTGACCGAGCTCCTGCAACGTTTCTACAGCGCCGTCGGCCGGGTGGTCGACGAACACTTCGGTGTCGTCGACAAGCTGATGGGCGACTGTGTGATGGCGCACTTCAACGCCGTGCGCAGCGTCCCCGACCACCAACGCCGGGCCGCCGCCGCCGCCGCCGGCATCCACCAGGCCCTCGAACGGCTCGAGGTCGACGGCGAACCCCTGCGGGTCCGCATCGCCCTGGCCAGCGGACCGGCCGAAGTGGTCACCTTCCGCTGTGGCTCCCACTCGGCCACCACGGTAATCGGCGAGCCGGTCAACCGGGCCGCCGGCGAGCTCTACCAGACCCGCCCCGTCAACAACAGCGCCTGAATGGCAGCCCCCTCCGGAACCGGCGACGGCGAGTTCTTTCGGGAACTCGTCGGGCCGGGCCGTTTTTTACGTTGATCTATGTCGTGGGCCGCTTTACAGTGAGGCCTGCGCGTCAACTACTTACCCTGCTACAGATAGTTGGACGCGAATGAGCCAAGCAGTGCTCGTTTTGCCGAGCAAGGCTTGAACGGTTTTCAGCGCCCTGATCCTGCCGTCGGCCGCCCGCCGCGTCCTCCAGCTACCCCCCTTTTTCACGATTGAACGGCGGGGCTGCTCGTATCAAGGAGGGTCCAGCATCGGGCGTGAAGGCTTCCGCAGTTTTTCAGGGTTGGCATCTGTAACCTGAGCGGACCAGATGAGCAGTGCATCCTGCGGGTAGTCGAGAGTGTTTTCGTCGTCGCGATGGTTGAAGCGGAACGACCTTTTCGTGATCAAGAGTCTGTAGTTACGCTCGAATCCTCAGTGATCGGCTTATCGGCCGCGCTCGGCGTCGCCCCGGAAGCTCTCGAGGCCGTTGATATGGTTCTTTCCGTTGGCGTACTCTTCCTGATGCTTGATGCGCCTGTGGTGGAAGCCGTGAGCGACAGTTTTTGTGGGCCCGCCGGCCGTCGGCGTAGCGGTGTAGCTGACCGGGTCCAGCTCGGCCTGGCGAGCGGCGGCGCGGCGCTCCCTTGGTCGATTGTAAGTCGATTGTAAGTCGATTGCACCATGTGGCTGCTGTTTATTAGCGGATAAGCCGACCGCCCTGGCCGCGGCGGCCGCCGCAACGCGCAGCCATAATAAGCGAGCTGTCTCTTCTTGCTTCTCTTGAGATAGCTTTGCAAGATAGCTTTGCATATCTTGGTCGATGAGTATATTTCTTTCCGTAATTCTTGCATTTACGTCTGCCATCGGCCAACTTATGGTGCGCCCTACCCATCACTTATGTTAACAGGGCATTACATACGCGCAGCGGTCCGAACACGGTAGACGATCCCCTTCATGGTTAATGGTTTCGTCGGTCTATCCCGCCGGGACCGCCTCACCATCGTCGGGTTTGACGCCCCGGCCCGACTGGGATAAGATAACGGGTAAACGGCGACCGGTGAAGTATTAACCCGTGAGGTGCAGGTGAGCGACGGCGGTGAACTGACGCAGGAGCGACCGCTGACGGTTGGCGAGCTGACCCGAATGGTCAAGGGCGCCCTCGAGGAGCGCTTCCCCGCAATCTGGGTCACCGGCGAGCTGACCAACTGCCGGCTCTACTCCAGCGGTCACCTCTACTTCAGTTTGAGCGGCGACGACTGCCTGCTCAAGGGAGTAATGTTCCGCCCCCGGCCGCAGCGCTTGGGCTTCGCGCCCGAAGACGGCCTCGAGGTGACGGCCCGGGGACGCATCTCCGTCTACCCGCCCCGGGGCGACTACCAGCTGATCGCCGACGAGCTGCTGCTGCGCGGCGAGGGAGCCCTGCGCCGGGCCTTCGAGGAGCTCAAGCGCCGCCTGGCCGCCGAGGGGCTGTTCGCCGGCGAGCGCAAACGCCCCCTCCCCCGGTTGCCCCGCCGTGTCGGCGTGGTCACCAGCCGCGACGGCGCCGCCCTGCGCGACATCCTCAATGTCCTCGAACGCCGCCACGCCGGGCTGGACATCCTGCTGCGCCACTCGACGGTCCAGGGCCTCAGCGCCGGGGCGGAGCTGGCCCGGGCGGTGCGCGAACTGGGTGATTGCGGTCTGGTCGATGTGCTGATCGTCGGCCGCGGCGGCGGCTCCTACGAGGACCTGTTCTGCTTCAACGACGAGGAGCTGGCCCGGGCCGTCCACGATTGCCCCGTCCCCGTCATCTCCGCCGTCGGCCACGAGGTCGACTTCAGTATCTGCGACCTGGTCGCCGACGTCCGCGCCCCGACGCCCAGCGCCGCCGCCGAGCTGGTCACCGCCGAACGGGCCGAGCTGGGCCGCCGGGTCCGGCGAGCCTGGAGCAGCCTGCTCAACGTCGGCCGGGAGCGCCTGCGCTTCGAACGCCAGCGCCTAAACGGCCTGGCCGAATCCCTGCGCCCGGAACGCCTCTCCGGCTACCTCGACCTGCGCCGCCAGCGCGTCGATGCCCTGGGCGAACGCCTGATCAACCGGGCCTTCAATAACCTCAACCTGCGCCGGACCCGGCTCGACGGGCTACGTTTGGCCCTCAGTCGGCTCCACGGCGCTCCCCGGGCCCGCCAGCGCCTGCTGGACCGGGCGGCGGCCCGGTTGGAAACGGCGGCCGGGCGCCGCCTGCAGCTCGACTCGGCCCGCCTGCGGGAGCTGAGCGGTCGGCTGGCGGCTCTGAACCCGCAATCCATCATCGCCCGGGGCTTCGGCCACCTCAGCGCGGAGGGAGCGCCGCTGAGCCGCGCCGCGGAGCTGTCCCCCGGTGACACCCTGGACGTCGTCCTCGCCGACGGCGGCGTCCGGACCATCGTCAGGAGGCGTTTTGAGCGAGGAGCAACCGAGCTTCGAACAGGCCCTGGAACGGCTGGAGGAGATCGTCGCCCATCTCGAGGAGGGCGGTTACCCCCTGAGCAAACTGACCTCCCTCTTTGAAGAGGGCACCAAGCTGGCCCGGCTGTGCCAGGACAAGCTCGACGCCACCGAGCGGCGGCTGACCGAGCTGGTACGCGACGCCGAGGGCGGCTCGACGGAACAAGCCCTCGATCTGCCCGACGTGGAGGAGTAGCCGGAATGGCACAGTCCTCGGTAAGCAAGGGCGAGACTGCGGAGCGCTTCGACGTCGATAACTACACACACAGGACCGTCTGGCCGCCGATTTTCCGCTTTTTCGACAGGAGTTTTCCGAAGGGTGCTTTCCACCTTCTCGACGTGGGTGGCGGCGCCGGGTATTTCGCTGACTATATCCTGGAGGCCCGTCCCGGCTGCCGGGTTACGGTCCTGGATATATCACCGGGACTGCTTGAACGCAACCGTCCCCACCGGCGCAAGCGGCTTATCTTGGGCGATGCATTGCAGCTTGATGAGCTACCGAGCGGAGAGACCTTTAACATCATCTGCTTCAACCTCGTACTCCATCACCTACTGGCTACTGACGAGACATCGACACGGCGACTACGAATAGACGTTTTACGGCGAGCCGCCACTCTCCTGCGTCGGTGTGGGAGGATCCTGATCATCGAGCCCCTCTATCTGGGGATGTTCCACGTTGATATTCCATCGATACTCGTATATCGATTAACACGGTCGCAATTCTTCGCGCCACTCTGTAAGAGGCTGGGCGCCCGCACCGCCGGAGAAGGAGTACTGTTCCAGCCCGGCAATCGCTGGCTCCACACCTTCGAAGACGCCGGACTGGAGATCCAGGACCAGTATATCTTTGGTCCCTGGGAGATCAACCCGCTTTATAAAATCGCTTTGAACATCGCCAGCATCCGGACAGGCATCTTTTGGCTGGCGCCGTTCGTGCGGAATGGAGAGGGATTCCATTGAACAACCAGTTGAAAGCCTATCTGCTAGAGCGAGCCGGGCGCGTCAACGAGCACCTCGAGAGGCTGTTGCCCCACGCGGGGGCCTATCCCCCCGTCGTTCACGAAGCGATGCGCTACGCCGTCTTCGCCGGCGGCAAGCGCCTGCGGCCGATCCTGGTCCTGGCCTGCGCCGAGGCCGTCGGCGGCCGGGTCCCCCCCGGCGCCGACGAGGTCGCCTGCGCCGTCGAGTGCATCCACAACTACTCCCTGATCCACGACGACCTGCCCTGCATGGACGACGACCAACTGCGTCGCGGCCAGCCCACCGTCTGGGTCGAGTACGGCGAGGCCCAGGCCGTTCTGGCCGGCGACGCCCTGCTGACCCTGGCCTTCTGTCTGATCGCCGAGGCCGCCAACCGGGACGTCGCCTTCTCCGACAAGCTGCTGCTCTGCTCCCAGGAGCTGGCCGCCGCCGCCGGGACCTACGGCATGATCGGCGGCCAGGTCGTCGATATCGCCAGCGAGGACGTCGAGGTCGATGTATCCGTCCTCGACTACATCCACACCCACAAGACCGGGGCGCTGATCCGCTGCAGTTGCCGCCTGGGGGCCATCCTGGCCGGCGCCGACGCCGCCGGGCTCACCGCCGCCGGACGCTACGGCGAGCACCTCGGCCTGGCCTTCCAGATCACCGACGACCTGCTCAACGTCGAGGGCACGAAAGAAAAGCTGGGCAAAGCCGTCGGCTCCGACGCCGCCCGCGGCAAGACCACCTACCCCGAACGCTTCGGCCTCGAGGGCTCGCGCGAGAAGGCCGCCGAGACCGTCGAGTCGGCCGTCGAGGAGGCCCGGCGCCTGCCGCGCTCCGAGGTCCTCGTCGCCCTGGCCCGCTACGTCCTCGCCCGCGACCACTGAGCCCGCGCCGCGCCCGGGCCGGGAGACCTTTGAAAAACAAGCCACCGCCCCCCCCCGGCCCCCGGAACCGGCACGGTTTTTGCATCTCGGCGAGGCCGCGGATGTCGGTGGGGTTTCGCCTCCGCAAAAACCGTGCCGGTTCCGGGGGCCGGGCGTTGTCCGGCGCTGATCGAAGATGATCACTGCGGGGGATCGTTTTTCAAAGGTCTCCCGACCGAGGTTCACCAAGTAACGGAGGCTGAACGAGGATGACGGCGCCCGTCGAGCAGCGTCCCCTGGTGATCAAGGGCGGCACCGTCGTCGATCCGGCCCGGGGGCTCTACGCGCCGGCGGACGTCCTGGTCGAGGGCGATCGGATCAGGGCGCTGGAGCGCGGCGTTGTGTGCGCCGGGGCGCGTCAGCTCGACTGCGGCGGCCTGTTCGTGGTTCCCGGCCTGATCGACATGCACGTCCATCTGCGCGAGCCGGGGCTGGAGGACAAGGAGACCATCCGCACGGGCAGCCGGGCCGCGGCCCTGGGCGGCTTCACCTCGATCGCCTGCAAGGCCAATACGGGCCAGTTCGTCGATAACGAGGCCGCCCTGGAGTATGTACGCTCGATCGGCGCCGGGGGCGGTCCGGTCAACGTCTTTCCCATCGCGGCGCTGACCCGGGGGCTGGCCAGCCGCGGGGTGGCGCCGCTGCGCGAGCTGCGCGAGGCCGGCGCCGTGGCCCTCTCCGACGACGGCCATCCGGTGCACGGCGCCCTGCTGCTCTACGCCGCCCTGCGTTACGCCCGGGACCTGGGCTTTCTGGTGATCAGCCACGCCGAGGACGAGCGCCTGTCCGGCGGCGGTGTGGTCGGCGGCGGCTCTTACGCCGTGCGCAGCGGCCTGGAGGGGATCTGTCCCGAGGCCGAGGAGGTCGGTACGGCCCGGGATATTCTGGTGGCCCGCCACACCGGCGTCCCCCTGCACATCGACCACGTCTCGACGGCCCGCTCCGTCGAGCTGATCCGCCGCTACCGTAGGCGGGGCTGCGATCTCTCCGCCGAGGCCACGCCCCACCACTTCACCCTGGATACCGACTCCCTGGAATTGGATTTCGATCCCAACATCAAGATGAACCCGCCGCTGCGCTCGCGGGCCGACCGGCTGGCCGTAATCGCGGGCCTGACCGACGGCACCCTGGAGATCATCGCCAGCGACCACGCCCCCCACACCGTCGCCGAGAAGGACCGGCCGATCCAGCAGGCCCCCTTCGGCGTGGTGGGGTTGGAGACCATGCTGGGGTTGACGTTGACCGAGCTGGTCGAGCCCGGTCACCTCTCCTTCGCCGAGGCGGTGCGCAAGCTGTCGGCCAATCCGGCCCGGCGGCTGGGCCTGGCCGGCCGGGACAGCCTGGTCGAGGGCTCCGTGGCCGACATCACCGTCATCGACCGCGAGGCCTCCTGGACAGTCGATCCGGCGGTCTTCGTCAGCAAGGGCGCCAACACGCCCTTCGCCGGGCGGGAGCTGCGCGGCCGGGCGGTGCATACCGTCGTCGGCGGCCGGGTGGTCGTCGAGCACGGCGAGTTGGTGGTGGACTGATGAACCTGCGGCGGACAGTCAGCGCGTCACTACGCTCCCGACGGGGCTTGACCCTGGTCGAGCTGGTGATCGCCCTGGCAATCTTCGCCGTGATCATGGTGCCGATCGTGCTGATCCTGACCAGCGCCGGGGGCGGCTACGCGGCGACGAGCCAGCGGATCCAACTGGAGCGCCGCGCCCGCCAGGCCCTCGAGGCGATCACCGGCGCCCTGGCCGACGCCGGCGCCGATCCCACGGGGGCGGGCGTTTTCGAGGCCGTGCCCGAGGCCGCGCCGACGGCGGTCACCGTGGCCGCCGATCTGGGCGGCGACGAACCGGGAACACCGCCCGACGGCGACGCCGAGGATCCGGCGGAGCGGCTGGGTTTCCGCCTGCTGCCCGGCGGCGAGCTGGTAGCCGAGGTCCAGCAGCCCGGTGAGGCCTTCGAGCGTCTGAGTCGCACCCTGACCCGCGACGTGCGCGACTTCTCCCTGCGCTACCTCGACCCCCGCGACCGACCCCTCCCGCCGGACAAGCTGACCGAGGACGAGCTGGAGGGGGTGCTGGCCCGGCGGCGCATCCGCAGCATCGAGATCCGCCTCGAGCTGGCCCCGCCCGGAGGAGAAGCGATCGTCTTCACCAGCCGAGTGACCCCGCGCAACCTGGCGGCGACCCGCCTGCCCGGCCCCGGGGGCGGCGGCTTCCCCCGGGGCGAGGAGGCGGCGACCGCGGAAGGCCCCGCCGTCCCCGCCGAGGGCGCTCCACCGACGGGTCCGCCGGAGCTGGTCTCTCAGGGTGCGGCGGCGGAGCTGCGCGGCGCCGGTATCGGCGATCCCGTCGTCATCTTCTATTCTCCCGCCGCCGGGGGACGCCTGGGCGGGCCGACCCCCGTGGCCGCCGCCGCCGAGGACGACGACGGCACCGTGCGCCAGGTCGATTTCTACCTCGACGACCGTGTGCTGGGCGCCGACGGTTACGCCCCCTACCAAACCCCGAGCTACTGGAATCCCCTCTCCGGCGAGTTCGCCGTGGCCGATGGCCACCACCTGCTCTACGCCCTGGCCGTCGACAACCGCAATAACTACGGCTCCGACGCCCTGCTCGTCGAGACCGCCGGTGCCGGCGGACCGGCCCTGCTGCTGGACGCCGCCCATCCCGCCTACCTGGCCGATTCCCGCAACGCCGCCTGCTGGATCGCCAACGGCGGCGACGCCGACCTCGTCGTCACCGAGCTGCGCCCCGCCTGGAACCGCGACGGGCTGCTGCTGGAGAGCGTGGCCCTCGACGGCGACCTCCTCTACAGCTCCAGCGAGGGCTCGGCCTCCGGAGCCTCCGTCCGCCTCGAACAAGCCCTCGTCCTGCCCCCGGGCCAAAGCGGCGAGCTGACCCTGGGCTTCACCGCGGCCCCCGGCGCCCTACGGCCCAGCCTGGAGGAAGCCCGCCTGGCCGTGCTGTTCGCCGACGGCGTCGGCCGACGCTGGGGCGTCCATTGCCTGCTGACACCGACCGCCTTCAAGGTCTCCAACCTGCTGGTCAGCGGCTCCCACTACGCTTCGCGCTGGAGCGACTACTACGAGACGGCCCGGCTGACCGCCGGCGCACGCCCCTACACCGACGAGGACTTCACCCTGACCACCCTGCCGACGAGCTACGAGGCCCCGCTGTGGATCCGGGCCCCCGACGCCGACCGGGTCAAGGGCCTGGACGAACCCGAGCTGGGCGCCGACTACCTCGGCTCGATCCACACCGACAACCGCCTCCACCTCTACCTGCTCTACACCGATGACGCCACACCGCCGCTGTGGATCCGCGACCGCTTCATCGAGAGCGACTACGTCTTCACCACGGACAACCCCCGGGCCGAGCGCCTGCGCCTGTGGCTTGCCGTGGCCCCGCCCGGCGAGATCGTCTTCTACGGCAACCGCTCCGCCGGCGCCTCGGACAACGCCGACTGCATGTACCTGCTGGGCCTGGGCGGTCTGTTCAGCGAATAACAAAAGTAACTTAGCCCCCGTCTTTGCCCCTTGCGACGGCGGGACTTTTGACGTATCTTAGTCGCAAGCTCTCAGCCCGACAACGGTGGCCCATGGTCGTCGACAATCCCAAAGCCCGCTGGCACGCCTTCCTCGACAAGGTCGGCAAGCCGAAAAAGATCAACCCGGCACTCACCGACATCCGCCAGGCCCGCCACGTTTTCAGCCTGAGCGCCGAGTACCGCTACATCGACACCCAGCGCTGTCCGGAATGCGGCGGCTCCTACCGCATCATCTCAGACCAGCGTCATGAGAACTCCGGCGGCGAGCCCCTGGATATCTTCGTTTGCGAGTGCAACGGCTGCGGCGCGCCGCGACGCTTCTACTTCAACGTGGTGGCCGTCTTCGGCCGCCGCAAGGGGGGTACCGAGCGATGAAGACCCGACTGCTGCTGCCGCTGATCGTCCTGCTCGGCGCCACCGCCGCCGACGAGGCCCCGACCGCCACCGGCTACGACGACGCCCTTCCCGTCACTGCCATCGCCCAGGAATACGACTACGTCTACAACAGCGTCTGCCCCGAGTGCGGCGCCACCGCCTTCGTCGACCGGATGCAGTCCCTGCAGTTCAACGACGACGCCCCCTACGACGTCATCACCGCCGCCTGCGGCGAGTGCGGCTACGAACGCGACTTCTACTTCGACGTCTCCGCCCTGCCCTGGTTCTCCGGCGAGGGATTCTGAGCCGGCATCCGTCCAATTACTTGCTCGACCACCGGTCTTCCCCTTTCCCCGCCCGGCCACTGCGCGACGGGATTCTGAGCTAGCATCTGCTCAGCTGCTTGCTCGACCACCGGTCTTCCCCTTTCCCCGCCCGGCCACTGCGCGACGGGATGCTGGGTCAGCGCCCCCGGTCCCGACCTACAGGCGGGCGGCCCCGGGGAAGGAACCCCCTGCGGGCCACCGCGAAGACAACTGGGCGCGTCCGTTGCAGATGTGCATCCGGCGGGGACTCACGTCCCCGCCGTTTTCCTTTCCGGTCATTTCCTTCGACTCACCGCGAAACGACCACCCGACGGCTGAGCGCCGCGCCCAACGTCTCCAGGCGCAGCAGATAGACCCCGGCGGCCTCCCCGGCGCAGTCCCAGGCGACCTCGTGCCGCCCGGCGGGCAGCTCGCCCTCGCTCAAGGTCGTCACCCGGCGCCCGGCCAGATCGTACACACTCAAGCTGACGCGCCGGGCCTCCGGCAATTCGAAAACGACGCTGACACTATCCGACGCCGGGTTGGGATACGGCTCCTCGAGGGCCAGCCGCTGCGCCTGCTCCGGCACCACGACGGCCTCCGTCGGCCCAAAGCGCTCGGTACGTCCGTCGCTTTCCGTGACTTCGAGCCAGTAGACGTAAGCCTCTCCGGGCTCGACGCTTCGGTCCAGCCAGCGGCTGGTCGAGCCGTCCAGGGAACCCGAGACGGCGACGGGCTCGTCCTCCCCGCGCAGCACTCGGACGGATGCGGGCGTATCGCCGTCAATGGACCAGGCCAGCAGAAGGCCTTCTTCAACGGCTTCAGCGGCCAACTCGGTATTGTAGATGTCCATCCCGGGATCACTGCTGGCGTACATGAGGCCCCATTCGGAATACCATGAAATACCAGTATGTTGTCCATCATATAAAGCAAGACATGTATACTCTGGGGATTCGGTTTGAATCCTCTCCTGTAACTCCCAATCATAACCGCTCCAGCTGACGTAATAGATCATGCCAGTGACGGTATTGCAATAAACTATATGAGTAGTACCGGTATTATCCACTTCCAGTGAAGAGGAGTTACCAATATCACTGATTACATCTACGTTTCTTATGTCCCAGCTTGAGCTTATCAACACGGCATATTTGAGGATACTGTTGCTACTATCGTAATAAGTTGCATGCAAATTATTGTCATTGTCTAGCGCTAGGCAATTGTACCTGCCGACGGACCCCTCATAATCCACCGTCTCTATTTCCCAGCTCCAGCCATTTGATACAGCGTACTTAAGGTCTTCGTTTCCAACGTCATAGTACAAAATGTGCGGATAGCCGCTGGAATCCAGCACTAGTGAGGTATAGCTACCAACTACACCTGTTGTGTCCACCGTCTCTATTTCCCAATCCGTGCCGTTCCAAACGGCATACTTGAGGTTATCGTTTCCATAGTCATAATATGCAATATGTGCATAATCACTGCTATCAAGAGCCAGAGAGGTATGGCTGCCAACTTCTCCCGTTGAGTCGACTGTCTCGATTTCCCAGTTCGTGCCGTTCCAGGCGGCATACTTGAGGTTGTTATTGCCACTGTCATGATACGAGATGTGCGGATAATCGTGGGAATCCAGCGCCAGAGAAGTATACCCGCCGACATCACCGTCCGCGTCTACTGTCTCTGCCATCCAGTAGTTACAGTAGAAGTCCCGATAAGCGTACATTAGTTTGTTTCTTCCACTTTCATAATAGGAGATATGCGGATTGTTGTCGGAGTCAAGGGCCAGGGAGTTGTGTATACCTACATGCTCGCCTCTATCAATGGTCTCTATTTCCCAGCTGGAGCCGTTCCGAGTGGCGAGATTAAGGAAACCGTAATCGTGGATGTTACCGATATACGAGATGCTTGGGCTACCGTATGAATCCAGCGCCAGGGATGTGTACCGGCCAACATCACCAGTCGAATCCACCGTCTCGATGACCCAGCTCGCGCCGTTCCAGGCGGCGTACTTGAGGTCG
>WJLX01000042.1 GCA_014728225.1 Candidatus Coatesbacteria bacterium
AACCGTGACGGCCCGGCGGGACGGCGGCCACAGTGCGTAATCGGCGGCTGCCAATCAGGGCGCCGATCGAGACCCCGCTGACGGTGCTGAAAAACCCGACCAGCTTGGTCAAGAGCGCTATCTGTGGTATATTATCCCCCGCACCGTGAGACAAACGAGGATAAGTATGACCCAGTTGGAAGCCGCCAAACATGGAACCCTGACTCCGGAGCTGCTCCGGGTGGCCGCCGCCGAAGGCGTCGATCCCGAAGAGCTGCGCCGACGCGTCGCCGCCGGTACCGTGGTCATCCCCAAGAACGTCGCCCGACCGACGGAGGTCGCCCTGGGTATCGGCGCCGGGCTGCGCGTCAAGGTCAACGCCAACCTGGGCACCAGCCGGGACCTGCCCGATCCGGAACCGGAGCTGGAGAAGGTCCGCGCAGCGCTCAAGTACGGCGCCGACACCCTGATGGACCTGTCGACGGGGGGCGACCTGCGCGCCACGCGGCGCCGGATCATCGAAGCCTCGCCCGTGCCCGTCGGCACCGTGCCCATCTACGACGCCGCCGTCCAGGCCGCCGAGGAACGACGCAAACTCATCCACCTGACCCCGGAGGAGATGTTCGCCGCCGTTGAGCGCCACGGCGAGGACGGCGTCGATTTCATCACCGTCCACTGCGGGGTTTCACGCCGGGCCGTCGAGCTGTTGCAGCGCTCGCCGCGCACCGCCGGCGTGGTCAGCCGCGGCGGGGCGATCCTGACCGAATGGATCGTGCGCAACAAGTCCGAGAACCCGCTGCTGGAGCAGTACGATCGGCTACTGGAGATCGCCCGGCGTCACGACATGACCCTCTCCCTGGGCGACGGCCTGCGGCCGGGCTGCCTGGCCGACGCCACCGACCGCCCGCAAATCGAGGAGCTGGTAACCCTGGGCGAGCTGGCCCGCCGGGCCCGGGAGGCCGGGGTCCAGGTGATGATCGAGGGGCCGGGCCACGTGCCGCTGGATCAGGTGGCCGAGAACGTCCGCATCCAGAAAGCGCTCTGCGACGGCGCGCCGTTCTACGTCCTGGGACCCCTGGTGACCGACATCGCCCCGGGCTACGATCACATCGTCGGGGCTGTCGGCGGAGCCGTGGCGGCGATGGCCGGCGCCGATTTCCTCTGCTACGTCACCCCGGCCGAGCATATCTGTCTGCCCAACGTCGACCACGTCAAGCGGGGCGTGATCGCCAGCCGGATCGCCGCCCACGCCGCCGACGTCGCCCGCGGCCTGCCCGCCGCCCGGGAGCGCGACGACGCCATGGGGCTGGCCCGGCGCGAGCTGGACTGGCGGACCCAGTACGAGCTGGCGCTGGATCCCGAAATGCTCGAGGAGTGGCGCGACCGGCGAAAACCCGCCGACGACCGGGTCTGCACCATGTGTTCGGAACTCTGCGCCATCAAGGGGATGCGCCGCGCCCTCTACGGCGATCCCGACGACGAGGGAGTTTCCTGATGGGCTTCTGGCGTGATCCCGACTGGCGCTTCGAGCGTCGCTCCCTCTTGGTCATCCTCGCCGTCGCGGCGCTGATCGTGCTGGTCTTCGCCCTGGAGCCGACGCTCGAGGAAGGGCGCGCCGGGCGACTGGAGGTCTTCCTCGCCGTCATCGGCGAGGAGGCCGCCGCGGCCTTCCGCGCCGGGGACTACGAAACCTGCGCCGCCCTGATCGACGAGGCCCTGCGCACCGATCTGGTCTTCTGCGAGCGCTTCGAGGAGCTCAAGGACGACGAGCTGATCAACCTGTTCACCCCGTCCGAGGTCGTCGACTACTACGCCGGGCACTTCACCGCCGCCGCCGGCGAGTAAGCCCCCGCCCCCGGGCCGTCACGCTTGTTGCATTCCGCGGCCTTCCCGGGGGGAAGCCCGCGGGCAACAACCGCGCCGGCCCTTGTGCAGCGGACCGGCCGAAGGGCTGTTCGGCTGTCGAAGCGCTCCGGCCAACGTTTTAGCCATGACCTTGCGGCTGATTGCGCACCGTTCAGCCACTATCGGCCTAAGCCCCAGTTATCAAGCCGAACGAGTGTTCGGCAACCTCGAAGGCTCAACGGAAAGACGATGATGCGACGACACAAACTGTTGATATTTATGCTCTTGTCTCTGGTCGTTTCTACCACGGCTCTCGAGGGCCAGGTGGTCTACGGCCAGTTCCTCGGCGTGGGGGAGGAACGGGTGTTGCAGGTCGTCCGGGTCAACGAGGAGGACGCCGGGGTGATCGCGGAGCTCGCCGACGTCGACGAGGCCCGGGACCTGGCGCTGACCCCGGACGGCTACTACGCGGCGCTGTGGTACTCCAGGGACGGCGACGACTGGATCCGCATCATCTCCCTGCGCGAGGAGACGGTGGTCAGCCACGAGGACTTCCCCGGCGCGGATCCGCACTGGACGGACCTGCGCGAGCTTTGCTACCGTCGGGACTGCGGCCTGTGGCGCTGGAGCGGCCGGGACGAGCCGGAGCTGGTGGCCGAACGGGTGGGCGCCGGTTGTATCCTCGTCGAGCATAAGATGTTGTATTACAATAAGTTGGAAATCGCGGACTGGGTGTTCTATCGGCGGATGCTCGATGACGAAGGCGGCGATGGCTTCGAGGAGCCCCTGATCGGCGCAGCGGAGCCTTTCCTGCAGCCGGAGCTGGTCGGCGAACGGCTGCTGCTCAGCGGTCCCCGGGGTCTGTGGGCCTGGGAAGCGGGGACGGCGGAGTTCGTCAAGATACTGGAATTCGAGGATTTGCGCCCGCGTTGCCCCACGGCGGAATGGGAGGGCGCGGGAATCGCCTACCTACTGGCCGGGGAGGGGGCGGTTTTCCTGCTAACGGCGGAGGATGAAGACGCGGTGCTGTTCGAGACCCCAACGCCGCCGACGGTGCTGGACTGGGGGCCGATCCCGCCGCCGCCGCCCCTCTCCGGCTACGAGGTGCGATGAGCGGCATCGATCGCCGATTGCTGAGGATACTGCGTCGGATCGTCGGACGCCGTAACCTGCTGCGCAAGCCGCACCAGTTGCTGGCCCACTCCTACGACGCCACCAACCGCCGCCACCCGCCGGAGCTGGTCGTCCGGGTGACGGAGCGCGGGCAGGTGGCGCAGGTGCTGGCGGCCTGTCGCGCGGCGGGAGTGCCGCTGACGCCGCGCGGCGCGGGGACCGGCTTCACCGGCGGCAGCCTGCCGCTCCACGGCGGCGTGGTCCTGCTGCTGGATCGGCTCAACCGGATAATCGAGATCGACCCGGCCCGGCGGACGGCCGTCGTCGAGCCCGGCGTGGTGACCGCCGAGCTGCAAACCGCCGTCGAGCAGCACGGCCTGTTCTATCCCCCGGACCCGGCCAGCCTGAAGATCTCCACCCTGGGCGGCAACTACGCCGAGAACGCCGGCGGACCGCGCTGCGTCAGCTTCGGGGTGACGGCGGACTGGATCCGCTCGGCCCTGATCGCCCTGCCCGACGGCACGCTGATCGACACCGCCGCCGAGCCCGGTCTGACCCAACTTTACGCCTCGAGCGAGGGAACCCTCGGCGTGACCGTCGAGCTGCGGCTGCAGCTGATGGAGCGCCCGCCGACCTCGGCCACGGCGCGGGCGGTTTTCGACTCTCCGGTGGCCGCCGGACGCGGGGTGACCGGCCTGCTGGCCCGGGGGCTCAAGCCCGCCAAGCTGGAGTTCATGGACGCCCAGACCCTGGCCTGCGTGGCCCGTTACCGCGGCGAGCCGGAGCCCGAGCCGGGGACCGCCCTGCTGCTGGTCGAGCTGCTGGGCGGCCCCGAGGAAATCGAGGCGGACCTTCGGATCGTCCGCGCGGTCTTCAGCACCGCGGGCGCCCCGGAGGTCCTCGTCGCTCTGGATGAGACCGAGCAGGAGGACCTCTGGTCGATGCGCCGCGACGCCAGCCCCGCCATCGCCGGGCTCAAGCCGCTCAAGGTCAACGAGGACGTCGTCGTCCCCCGAGGGAGGCTGCCCGAGCTCGTCGCCCGCCTGGAGAGCCTGCGCAAGAATCTCGACCTGCTGGTGCCCGTCTTCGGTCACGCCGGTGACGGCAACCTCCACGTCAACATCATGTGCGATCCCGCCGACGCCGCCGAGATGGCCCGCGTCGAGCGCGCCCTGGACCAACTCTTCACCGCCGTCCTCCAGCTCGGCGGCAGCATCTCCGGCGAGCACGGTATCGGAGTGGCCAAGCAGCCCTTCATCGACCGCGAGCTGCCCGCGGAACTGCTCGAACTCTCCCGCCGCCTGAAGAGCCGCCTGGATCCGAACGGCCTGCTCAACCCCGCCAAGATCTTCCCCTCCACCGATCGATGACGCGCGAACGCAGAGAAGAAATCCTCGGCGCTCTGCACTGCCGACGCCTCCTCGATCTGGCCTCGGGCAGCGGCGACTTTATCCTCAAACTGATCGAAGCCGGGGCGGCCCTCAAAGGCATCGTCGCCGTGGATATCGACCACCGCTGGCTCGACGAGGGCCGGGGACGCCCGCGCGGCCGGACCGTCCACCGCCTGGTCGCCGACGGCCGCCGCCTGCCCTTCACCCAATCGAGCTTCGACTGCGTCAGCATCGCCAACGGCATGCACCACTTCGAAGATCCCGCCACCGTGCTGCGCGAGGCCCGCCGGGTCCTGAACCCCGGCGGCCGCCTGCTGATCGACGAGATCAGCTCCTCGGGGCTGGCTCCCGCCCAGGCCAACCGCCACGCCTACCACACCCTCAGCGCCGAACTCGACCGCGCTACGGGAAGCGTTCATCACCCCGCCCTGACCGACGACGAGATCACCGACCTGGTCGAAACCGCCGGCTTTTCCATCCAACGCGGCATCAGCTACACTCCACTGTTCGAGGGCGACTACACCGCCCATATTAACCTGCGCCTCAACCGCCTCGAGGAGCGGATCCGCGACGCCGCCCTCGACGACGCCCGGCGCGCCGACTTCCTCCGGTGCCTGACCGAGCTGCGCCGGGCGATCCGCCGTCGCGGAGTACAACCCCAGCCGCAGTTTATCTGCCTGGCACGCTCGGGGTGACGCCGCCGCCGGCGACCTTTGAAAAACCGCCGCCGGAAAGGGCGCAATAACCAGCGAACCCGCCCGCCGGAACCGGCACGGTTTTTGCGGAGGCGGGACGTTGATTGCGCGACAACGGCCGCCGAGATGCAAAAACCGTGCCGGTTCCGGCGCCGCGGAATCAAGCGCCGACACCGGACTGCACTTGTTTTTCAAAGGTCGCCGGCCCGCCCCACAGCCCCGGCGAATATCTGTTAGAATCGGTTCCGACCGTTTCAACCGTTAAAAGGAGCGACTTTGGCAGACAACGCTAAATCCGACCACCAACGAGAGCGCAAGAGCAGTTTCGACACCCGGGACTCGACCTGGCACGACGCCGCCGTGGCCTTCAGCGAGCGCTACCGCAACTTCATCGACCTCTCGCGCACCGAACGCGAGAGCGTGGCCTCCCTGGCCAAGATGGGCGTCGAGCACGGCTACATCGAATACCAGCCTGACGAAAGCCGCCCCGGCGCTCCGGGTTATCTCTTCGTCAGCCGCGGCAAGGCCCTGGCCCTCTACCGTCCCGGCAAGCGGCCCGCCGCCGAGGGTGTCAACCTGGTCATCGCCCACGTCGACAGTCCGCGCCTCGACCTCAAGGTCAACCCGCTCTACGAGGAGAGCGGTGTCGGCCTGCTCAAAACCCACTACTACGGCGGGGTGCGCAAGTACCAGTGGCTCTCCCGACCCCTGGCCCTCCACGGCGTGATAGTCAAGACCGACGGCGAGGAGATCGATCTCAAGCTGGGCTCCGGCGATGACGATCCGGTCTTCGTCATCAGCGACCTGCTGCCCCACCTGGCCCGCAAGGTCCAGGGCGGCAAGAAGTCCGGCGAGTTCATCCCCGGCGAGAAGCTCAACCTGATCTGCGGCATCGTACCCGCTGAAGACGAGGAGGCCAAGGAGCGCGTCAAGGCCGCCGTCCTCGACCACCTGCACCAGGCCTACGGGATCGCCGAAGAGGATTTCGTCTCCGCCGAGCTCGAGGTCGTTCCGGCGGACAAGTCCCGCGACGTCGGTTTCGACCGCGCCGTCCTCGGAGCCTACGGCCAGGACGATCGGGTCTGCGCCTTCACCGCCGTGCGCGGTCTGCTGGAGGCCGAAGCGCCCGAGCGCGCCGCCTTGGCCTTCGCCGTCGACAAGGAAGAGATCGGCAGCGTCGGCGCCACCGGAGCC
This sequence comes from Candidatus Coatesbacteria bacterium, assembly GCA_014728225.1. Taxonomy (NCBI): domain Bacteria; phylum Candidatus Coatesiibacteriota; species Candidatus Coatesiibacteriota bacterium. The sequence continues at coordinate 6,218 of WJLX01000042.1, forward strand.
CAGTCCGCCTTCGTCACCAACGTGCTGGCCGAGGTGCTGGCCCTGGAGGGCGAGGCCTCCGAGCTGGCCCTGCGGCGGCTCAACGCCCGCACCAACGTCCTCTCCGGCGACGTCTGCCCCGCCGTCCATCCCGACTGGCAGGAGGTCCACGAGAAGAACAACGCCGCCCTGCTCGGCCACGGCGTGGTGATCGTCAAGTACACCGGCGCCCGGGGCAAGGCCGGCGCCAACGACGCCGACGCCGAGTACCTGGCCAAGCTGAGGCGCCTGTTCAACGACGACGCCATTCCCTGGCAGACCGGCGGTTTGGGCCGGGTCGACGAGGGCGGCGGCGGCACCGTGGCCAAGTTCCTCGCCGCCCACGGGATGAACGTCGTCGACTGCGGGCCGCCGCTGTTGGGGATGCACTCGCCCTGCGAGCTGGTCGCCAAGGCCGACATCTACGCCACCTACCTGGCCTACAAGGCCTTCTACGAGCGTTTCCTCTAGCCGGGACCCGCTTCGCTGGAAAGACCGCCCTTCCCCGCTGCGGCCTGAGCCGCAGCCGGGGCGGGGCC
>WJLX01000043.1 GCA_014728225.1 Candidatus Coatesbacteria bacterium
GAGGTTTTTAGCTCGCCAGCTCCCCCCTGGCTCGGAGCGGGAGGTTTTCAGCCCACCTGCTCCCGGTTACCAACGGTGTGGGTATTGATGGTCGGGGCGAGAGGATTTGAACCTCCGACCCCCTAGTCCCGAACCAGGTGCGCTACCAGACTGCGCTACGCCCCGACGGTACTGCGCGTAATCAACGGCGGTTCGGAGGGGGACGCCGCGCAAGGGCGGCGTGGCGGTCGCGGTTGCGATCGCGGTAGAGAAGTGTACCTAGTTTGGGGGGAAAATGCAAGATTCAGTTGCCGAGGAAGATGGCGCGGATCAGGCCCTCGCCGCCGTAGTAGACGGCGGTGACGATCCCGCCGGCGATCAGCACGCCGAGGACGATGGCCGGGAGGGCTTTGCGCGCCGGGATGCCGAAGAGAAAGGCGGCCAGGGTTCCGGTCCAGGCGCCGGTGACGGGCAGGGGGATCATCACGAAGATCGTCAGCCCGAGGGTGCCGTATTTTTCAACCGTCTTCTCGGTGCGGCGACGGGTGCGCTCGAACAGCCAGGTAAAGAAACGGTTGGCCCAGCGCCACTGCTTGCGCATCCAGTTGCTGATGGGCTCGAGCAGCAGCAGGATGGGGATGACCGGGATCAGGTTGCCGAGGACGGCGAACAGGTAGGCCTCGCTCCAGGGCAGGCCCTGACTGAGACCGATGGGCAGGCCGCCGCGCAACTCGATGATCGGCAGCATGGACCAGACGAAGACTTTGAGCCACAGGGGCACGGGAACCTCCGGGTCAGTTGATGCTCCAGCGGTCGCCGGGGCGGGGACGCCGGGGCTTGGGGTCGTCGACGTAGCTTCCGTAGGGCTCGGGTTCGCCGCCGTGGTGGACGAGGTGCCAGTTGCGCATCGCGGCGACGGCCCGCATCACCCGCGCGCTCTGTTCCCTGTAATAGCGCTGCCGGTCGATGTCGGCGCCGGGACGGGTGATGCGCAGGGGTGGACCGATGTAGGCCCGGACGCGGGGCAGTCGGCCGCGTTGTAATCGAGCGAGGGCGTCGTGGCTGTCGTGGATGTAGAGGGGCAGGACGGGTGCGCCGGAGCGGGCGGCGATCATCGCCACGCCGGGGGCGGGACGGCCCAAGCCGTCGCGACGGATCCGGGTGCCTTCGGGGAAGATCAGCACGGCTTTGTTCCGACGCAGGAGCTTGAGAGCCAGCCTGACCGCCCCGACATCGCCGCCGTCCTCACTCAGGGGAAAGGCCCCCAGCTTGCGGATCAAGCTACCGAAGAGGAAGGGCTCGAAGAGGAAGGCCTTGGCCATGAAGGTCAGCCGCCGCCTGACGGCCACCCCGGCGATGATCGGGTCGAGGAAGGAGCTGTGGGTGGGGGCGACGATCAGCGGTCCGCTCGGCGGTACGAAGGCCCGTCCGCGGACCCGCAGCCGCAGCGGCAGGGCGCAGAGGACCTTGGAGAGGAAGAGCAGGGAGCTGTAGAGCAGACGGCGCAGCATCCCGCCGATAATAGCCGTTGACGCCCGCAAGGGTCAAGCGTCGGCCTCATCCTCGGGCAGGCTGGTAATCAGGTCGACCTTGCCGCGCCAGGTGAGGATCGAGTGGTAGGCCACCAGGCGGCGGCCGGCCAGGTTGCCGATCAGGCCCGCCAAGGTGACGGGGATCAGCACCGAGGGGCCGAAGACCTCGACCATCATCACCGCGGCGGCCAGGGGGGCGTTGGTCAAGGTGACCAGGACGACGGTCACCCCGGCGGCCATGAACAGGGGCTGGTCGGCCAGACCGCAGGCGTCGGCGGCCAGGGCACCGACCAGGCTGCCCAGGTAGACGGCGGGGGCCAGCAGACCGACGCTGGCCCCGCTGCCCACGGTCAGGGAGACGCAGGCCGTCTTCAGGCCCAGCAGGATCAGGATGGTCAGTAGGGGGACGGGGACGGCGGCGTTGAGGGTCTGGATCTCGGTGGCGCCGAGGGAGAGGACCCGCCCGGCCAACTCCGGCGCCAGGGCGACCACCAGGACCCCGCCGGCCAGAGCACCCAGCAGGGGTCGCACGACCTTGGGGGTGTCGAGCTTCTCGTGCAGGCCCGCGACGGCACGCATGGACAGGGAGAACAGGGCGGCGACGACTAGACCGGCGCCGATGCTGAGCCAGACGCCGCCGATCAGCTCCCAGCGCGGCGAAAGGTCTTCGACCAGGGTGAAGCGGAACAGGGGGCGATAGAAGCCGGTCAAGCGGGTCAACAGGTGGGCGGCCAGGGAGGAGAGCAGGACGGGGAAGAAGCGGCGGTACTCGAGGTGGCGCAGGAACAGCACCTCGGTGGTGAACAGGGCCGAACCGAGAGGGGCGCCGGTGATCGCCGTCAGCGCCGCCGCCATCCCGCACAGGCCGGCCGTCTTGAACCGCTCGGGGTCGAGGCGCAGGGCCCGACCGATCCAGCCGCCGAGGCCCAGCCCGGCGTAAGTCAACGGCCCCATCAAGCCGCCGGAAATCCCCGAGCCCAGGCCGATCAGGCTGGCGGTCAGCTTGAGCGGGGCGTCGGCGGGACGCTGGGCGCCGCCGCGGCGGTGGTAGCACTCCAGGGTATCATCGAGTCCGGCGCCGGAGATCAGCTCCCAGTCGTAGCGCGAGATCAGCCCGACCAGCAGGCCGCCGGCCGCCAGGGGCCACAGCACCTGCCACCAGGCCAGCCCGCCCCACTCCCAGGGTGGCAGGCCGCCGTGAAGCAGGGAGCCGAACCAGACGATGAACTCCCGGGCGCCGACGGCCGTCGCCGCCGCGCCGACGCCGATCACCAGCCAGGCCGCCAGTCGCCGAAGCTGTTTCATCCTGGATTTCAACGCGGCTCCGTTGTTGGACTATCGCAATAAGGTGTTACCCTTGCCATTTCCGTCCTTTTGGGCTAACCTTATGGATGCGGGTGATGTCTGCTTGGCCCGTGGGTAAGGCCCAAAATAAAGAACCAACACTCGATTAACGGGACCCGGCATGGGGCAGTGGCGCTCCGGTCCTCAGCGACCACGAGCATAAGCCGCCCCGACGGCACCCACCTGGGAACTGGGTTCTATTTATTCGGCAAACCCCACGACCCGGCGGTGCACCCGCACCAGCCCTCATTCAAGATTGATAACAGCTTGTTTTTCCCCGGCCGGCGGTTCGCCAAAGCGGCACCGGCCGGTTCGTCGTTATGTGCCGTTCGTGTCTTGCATAAGTGTTTTCCAGCGGTTTTCCGTTGGGGTGCGGCGACAGGGGAAAACCGCCCCGACGGCACCCACCTGGGAACTGGGTTCTATTTATTCGGCAAACCCCGCGACCCGGTGGTGCGCCCGCACCAGCCATCAGGCGAGCTTGATCACAGATTGGTTTTTCCCGGTCGGCGGCTCGCCCAGGCGGCTCCGGCCGGTTCGTCACGTCGCCGCGGGGCCGGAGGGCGCCGCCGGGAGCCCCTCCGATCCGTCCCGGCGACCCGGTCCGGCCGCACTGCGCCCCCGGAACCGGCACGGTTTTTGCATCTCGGCGCCCGTCGCAACGGCGGTGCGGTGTGGCCTCCGCAAAAACCGTGCCGGTTCCGGGGGCTTGGCGGATGCTGACGCCGTGCCGCCGCACCGGGGGGCTCCCGGCGGCGCGGGCGGCTAGAAGTAATGGATCTTGAGGTAGTTGAGCAGCTCCCGGGCCAGCTTCTCGCTGACGCCCTTGACGGCGCTGAGCTCCTCGACGGTGGCCCGGCGGATGCCTTTCAGCGAGCCGAAGGTGTCCAGCAGGGCCTTGCGCCTGGTGGGGCCGATACCGGGGACCCGTTCGAGGATCGACTGCAGCCCGTCGGCGCGCCGCAGTTGACGGTGGAAGCGCAGGCCGAAGCGGTGGGCCTCGTCGCGGACCCGCTGGAGCAGTTGCAGGGCCGGAGAGTCCAGGGGCAGCTTGACGGGGGTCTTGCGGCCGGGCTTGAAGATCAGCTCTTCTTTCTTGGCCAGGCCGATGACGGCGAAACGCCCGGCCAGACCTTCGGCTTCCAGGGTTTCAACCACGGCGCCGAGCTGGCCCTTGCCGCCGTCGACGACGAGGAGGTCGGGAAGTTTACCCTTGTCGGCCAGTTTGGGGTAGCGGCGTCGGGTGACCTCGGCCAGCATGGCGTAGTCGTCGGGCCCCGGCGTTTTGAGTTTGTAGTGGCGGTAGCCGCCCTTGAAGGGCCGGCCGCCGCGGAAGCGGACCAGGCTGGCCACGGGATTGTCGGCGCCCAGGTTGGAGATGTCCAGGCCCTCGATGACCAGGGGTACGCCGTCGAGGCCCAGGCGCTCGGCGAGCTGGACGGCGGCTTCGGCCTGGCCCCGCTTGGCCAGTTGGTCGATCAGCAACTGCTCGAGGTTGCGCCGGGCGTTGCGCTGCGCCGATTGTTGCAGTTCGCGCAGCCGACCGCGCTGGGGTACGATCAAGCGGACCCGACCGCCCCGGGTGCGTCGGGTGGGTTCCGTCGAGGGCGAGGCCCGCAGTAGGGCCCGAGTGGCCGGGGCCTCACCGATCTCGTTGCGCAACCGGGTGATCAGCTTGGTCAGGTCGTCGGCGTCGGCGGGTTCCGTCGGCAGGATGATTCGCTGGGGGATCCAGTCGGCGCCGGTGTAGTAACTGGAGAGGAAGGCGGCCAGCACGGCGGCGTCGCTCTCCGCAGGGTGGGCCGTCAGGGGGAAGGCGTCATCGCCCAGCAGGTAGCCCTGGCGGATCTTGAGCAGCTCGACGACGCTTTCACCGCGCCGCCGGGCCAGACCGAGGATGTCCAGGTCCTCGGCCCTGGTGCTGACGGCGCGCTGCTTGGTCATCACCTGCTCGACGGCCCGCAGGGCGTCGCGGTACTTGGCGGCGCGTTCGTACTCCCGTCGCTGACTGGCCTCGCCCATCTCCCGCTTCAGCCGCTCGGCGACCTCGCCGCGGCGGCCCTGGAGGAAATCCGTCGCCGCCCGGACGTAGGAGGCGTACTCGCGCTTGGAGACCGCGCCGACGCAGGGCGCGCTGCAGCGCTCCAGGCCGTGCAGCAGGCAGGGGCGCCAGTCGGGCATCGGCTGCTTCCCGCCCTGCTCCCGCCAGACGTGGATCTCCCGCTTGCAGACCCGCAGACCGAACAGGCGCTGCAGGGTCTTGAGCGTCGAACGGGTGGCCTTGGCGTTGGAGAAGGGACCGAAGTAGGTCGAGGCCCGCTGCGAGGTGTCCCGGGTGACCATGATCCGCGGAAACACGTCCTCCGTGGTCAAGCGGATGAAGGGGTAGCGCTTGTCGTCCTTGAGGTTGATGTTGTAGCGCGGCTTGTGGAGCTTGATCAGCGAGCTCTCCAGCAGCAGCGCCTCGACCGGGTTGGCCGTCACCGTGACGGTGAAGTCCTCGACCCGGCGCACCATCGAGCGGGTGTGCGGCTCGAGGGTCGCCCCGGCTTGGAAGTAGGAGCGTACACGGTTGGCCAGGTCGTCGGCTTTGCCGACGTAGAGCACGCGGTTGCCCTTGCCCAGGAAGCGGTAGACGCCGGGCTCGTGGGGCAGGCGGCGCAGCTTGAGCTGCAACGGATCCTCCGCCGGATTATCCGCGGCTTCTTCCGCGGCCGGTTCGTCGCCGATCGCGCTCTCGGGTGCGTTCGGTTGTTCGTTGTGTTCGTCGCTCATGCCGTCGTCCGGGGTCAATCTCCTTTAGTTCCACACGATTATAGCAGAAACACCGCGGGAGGGCGGCGGGGGCTTCGAGCGGACTCGTCGGCGGACCGGTGAGCCGCCGGCGCGGTTCTTGCCCGTCCGTCAATCCGCTCCCGGTCTGCCGAACGGGTGTTCGGCCGCGATTGGCCGAACGGGTGGGGGCGGTCTGCAAGAACCGTGACGGCGGCGGCGCCGGGTTGGTCGCCGGGCCGCTTCCCGCCGATGACCGGCGGCGCCTGGTTGGTCGCCGGGCTGCTTCCCGCCGATGACCGGCGGCGCCTGGTTGGTCGCCGGGCTGCTTCCCGCCGATGACCGGCGGCGCCTGGTTGGTCGCCGGGCTGCTTCCCGCCGATGACGGGCGGCGCCTGGTTGGTCGCCGGGCCGCTTCCCGCCGATGACCGGCGGCGCCTGGTTGGTCGCCGGGCCGCTTCCCGCCGGATGACCGGCGGCGCCGGATGCTCCCCGGCCCGTCACGGTTGTTGCGGGGCCGGGTTCGCCAGCGGGCGAACCCGGCGCAACAACCCGCGCCGGGCCCTCGACTATACGTTATCGATACGCTTCCCGTCTCTGTCGAGGCTCGGGAAAGAAACGATGACTACTCGTCTTTAGCATACATAGAAAACAGTAGAAACCCTACTCCAGCAAGTATAATGAATAATACATTAGCACTGAGTATGCAAGGAGTTACCATTAGTAAATTCGCTACTAGGTACATATGTCACCTCCTTAGTAATTTCTGAGCCGGTTAATCCGACTGATTACGTATTATACTATAGCATAAAACTTAGAATAAGTCAAGTTTTTATTAATTGTATTTTTTTATATGTCTTTTGGGCTCTATTTATGTTATCTATTTGGTAATATACTATGTATCTGCGTAAATTACATTAATTGCCACCAGTCGTATACTATATTTTAAACCCGCCATTCGGCGGGTTATCAACATCTCCCAGGTGCTGTGTATATTAGACCTCGAACAGGCTGCGCTTGGCGGCGATGGCCTTGCCGGCGGCGGAGAGGGCGCTGATGCCGTTGGGGCAGCGGGCGGCGCAACGGGCGCAACCCACGCAGTACTTGGCCAGCTCCTCGACGCGCTCGTAGTTGCCCAGCCGGGTCTCGAGCACCATGGTCATCGGCAGGGGGACGTCGTCCTCGACGCGGCCGACGGGACAGACGCCGACGCAGGCCTGGCAGTTGTAGCAGTTGAGGCTCTCGCCGGTGTCGCGGACGACGACGCCGGAGATCATGAAGTCGAGGAGGAAGATGATGCCGTAGATGATGCAGAGCTGGAAGATCATCTCGCGGCTGAACTCGCCGTAGGTCAGCCACTGGAGCGCCTCGACGTAGAAGGGCTGCTCGCCGGCGCCGCCGGCCTGTTGCAGGGCCTCGTAGGCGGCGGCCTTGACGCCGTCGGAGGTGTAGGTGGCCCCGGAGACGGCGTCGACGTCGAGGGTCCGGGCGGCGGCGATCCGTTCGGGCAGTTGTTCGAGGGCCTCGTCGACGGCGGGCCGGCCCTGGGATTCGCTTTCGGCGGTGACGGCGAGTTCGACGATCCCGCCGCTGGAGACCTCGGCGGTCACTTCGAGGGGGTCGACGGCGTTCTTGCCCACTCCGTTGCCGACGTAGGTGCCGGGCTGCAGGGCCTCGAAGTCGATGCGCTCGGCTTGTTCGAGCAGGTAGAAAGCGCCGGTCAGTACGGCGGGGACGCTCAGCACCAGGGCGACCAGCACCAGGCGGTTCTTCTTGGCCCAGCGTCGACCCGGACCGAGGAAGAGGAAACTGAAGCCCAGGATCAGCACCAGCAGCAGGCGCGCCGGGGGGAAGAAGACGGCCACCACGATCGTCGCCAAAGCGATGCGCCAGGAGCGCCGCGGTAGCAGCTTGGCCGCCAGGTAGCCCTCGCCGCGGTTACGGGGGCGCTCGACTGTCGCCTCAGCGGTCGGCAACCTGGACCTCCTCGCCGGCCCGGCTCTCGATGATGGCCAGCATTTCGTCGTACAGGCGGGCGACCTTCTCGTAGCCTTCGCGGGCGTAGCGCGCCCGGGCGGCCTCGACGGTCAGCGGTTCCCGGGTCTGGGGATCGATGAAGCCCTGCTCGAGGACCAGCTCGGGTGAGACCTTGCCGTCGGCCAGGGCCTCCAGGGTCAATTCCTGCATCCGGGCGGCGATCTCCGGGATGTTGATCTCCAGGATGCACCACTTGGTGCAGTTGCCGCACTGGATGCAGCGCAGGCCGCCCTGGCGGATGAAGCGCTCATAGTCGGCGGTCCGGCTGGCCACGACCATCTCGACGGGGTAGATGAACTCGGGGCAGTTCTCGCCCTCGGGCTGGGAGAGGACGCGCATGCAACTGCGGTCCTCCAGGCAGTAGACGGAGTAGCCCGTACCGATGAAGACGGCTTTGAAGATGACGAAGGTAAGCGCCAGGGCGATGATCACCATGGCGATGCGGTTGAGGTGCTTGGTCAGCATCCGGTGCTGACTCTTGGAGATGAACTGGTAGCGCCGGACGCCGGGCAGGACCTCGATCTCCTCCCGCGGCCGGTCGTAGACCAGCTGCTCCTTGTCTTGACCCGACTGTTTGTTCTTGTCGGCCATGGTTTGCTCGGGGGTTCTAGGTCAGCAGGTAGAGGACGGCGACGATCACCCCGCCCAGGGCGCCCTGGAGGATGGCCTTGCGGGTGCGGAAATCCATCGCGTAGGCGATGATGGCCCCGGAGACGGCGCCGCCGAAGAGAAAGGCCAGCCATTTGGTCAGCTCGGTCATCGTCGCCTCCCTAGGTCGCCAGGAGCAGGGCCCCGGCGATCGCTCCGCCGACGGCTCCCTGGGCCAGGGTGGTCAGGAAGGGGGCCGTGCCGGCGATGGCGAAGAAGCCGCTGGGATCGGGATAGAACAGGGCGATGCTCATCAGTACGCCGGCGACGGCGCCGCCCAGCAGGAAGGTGATCCAGGTGGCGGTGTTCTGCTCGCGCTCCTGGGTCGGAGTGCGGCGCTTCTTGAAGGTGTTGGGGTTGATCAGCTTGACCACCCCGAAACTGAACAGGAAGACCACGGCCAGCAGGCCGAAGTAGATCGCCAGGTTGGAGAGGGTGAAGGGGTTGTGGCTCAGGACGAGGAAGCGCATCGTCAGGGCCGCCAGGGGGGTCATGCCGACGAGGATGCCGAAGCTCTGGGCGTTGCGCAGGTAGCCGATCTCGGAGCGCACCATCCCCTCGGAGATGGTGCCGATGCCCCCGATGGGACTGGGTCCGCAACTGGCCGCGGCGTTGACGATGAAGGCGGCCAGCACGCAGGCCAACTGATCACCGGAGAGCAGGCCGGAGGCGCCGGGCATCCAGCCCGACTTGGGTCCCATGGCGACGACGACGGGCAGCAGGGCCGCCGCCAGGATCCGCCCGCAGGGCATGGGCAGGATGGTCTCGAGCTGGACGAACAGGGCGATCATCCCCGCCACGCCCAGGCCGATACCGAGGATCTTGAACTCGGCCAGCCAGCGCAGCAGGTCGCTGAGGGCCTCGAAGCCGCCGGAGACGGCCAGGGAGCCGGCCATCAGAAAACCGGCCACCAGGGCCGTTATCGGGTGGAGGATGATCCCGGCGATCACCTGGCGGATCGACAGCCGGGCGATGACCATGATCAGCACCGTGGCCACCAGCAGGGTGGTGGTGATCGGCGTCTTGCCGAAGAGGTTGAAGACGGCGCCGATCAGGGCCAGCAGGAAGATGCCCAGGGAGATGTAGCCGACGAGGGGGGCCTTGAACTTCTCGGCGATGGCCTTCTCTTCCTCGGGCGTCGGCTGGGCGGGTTCCTCGGCGACGACGGCGTCGTCGGCCGTGGCGGCGCCGACGGACTTCGGGGATGGCGAGCCTTCCGCGGCGAGCTTGGAGGGGCCCGCGCTCAGGCGGATCTTCTCGTCCATGTCGAAGCGGGTGATGAACAGGCTGATGAACAGCGCCGTGAAGGCGGTGCCGATCATGATGCCGAATTCCTGGGCGTTGGTCAGCAGGCCCAGCTCCTGGAGGAAGCCCTCGCCGATCTGGCCGATGCCGCCGATCTGGCTGGGTCCGCAACTGGCCGCGGCGTTGACCGCCAGGGCCGTCACCAGGACCACCATCTGCTTCTTGGTGATCAACCGGGTGCCCTCGGGCCCCAGGGTGATGATCACCGGCAGCAGGGCCGCCGCCTGGATGCGCCCGCAGGGCATGGCGAAGATGGTGGCGAACTGGGCGATGAAGACCAGGGTGCCCGCCATCCCCAGCGGGGTGCCGCGCATCTTGTTGATGACCACCCGCAGGGCGGCGAAACCGCCGGAGCCCTCCAGGGCGCCGGCGATCAAAAAGCCGCCGGCCATGGCCATGATCGGCAGCAGGATCACGTTGGAGCCCACCGCCGAAGGCAGGCTGAGCAGCTCGGACAGGTTGCCTCCGTCCAGCCATTTGCCTAGGGCCGCCAGCAGGATATTCACCAGCGCCCCCAGGACCAGCAGCGTCTGGAGGGGCAGGGGGATCAACCGCCGGCCGCCGACCATCAGCAGGGGACCGAGGACGCAAAAAATAAAAACAACCAGGGACAGGATGCTGATAACCTCAGAGGCCAAGGCAGCTCCTGGGTGTTTTACTCACGGTTGGCAGGCTTGTCGCTCAGCGCAAACGGGTTGCCGGGAGGGGTAGCCGAGGGAAGAAACCGCGCTTTTCCCGGAAAACGGTTCAGTCAGCACCCTGCGACGACCGACGGCGATGGACCTCTTCCACCTTGCGGGCCACTTCTAGCGGGTCGAAGGGTTTGTGCATGATCATCTCGGCGCCGATCTCGCGGCTGATGCGGGTGGTCAGCTTGTCGTCGAGGGCGGTGAGAATGACCACGGGCAGGGCGGCCAGTTCCGGGTCCTCGGCCAGGGTGTGGTAGGTGGCGAAGCCGTCGGCGCCGGGCATCATGATGTCCAGCATGACGATGTCCGGTTTCTGATTCCGGACCACGGGGATGACCTTGAGCGGGTCCGATAGGGTGACGGCCTGATGGCCCAGACGCTTGAACGCCAGGGAAAGGGTCTCGAGAATGTGATCTTCGTCGTCGACGATCAAGACTTTCATTGCGTCGCCGTTTCTCCTGCGGCGCCGTTGCCGAGATGGGGAACCGGCCACGGTTCCGATACCCCCATTTCTCCAGCGCCAAGGTCAATAATACAAGCTCAAATCCCTTTCGGCAAGCATTCGAGGGGTGATGAGATGTGTTTGCTCTAAGCTTCGTCGCCGTCGGCGGCTCCCCGTCCCCGGATTTCGGGCGTGGCGCCGGCGTCGTCGAGATCGTCGTCGGAGCGTCGCTCGTGGACGATCACGCTGCCCGGTTTGCCCTTGCCGAATTTCTTCAGCTCGCCCTGGACCCCGGCGATCTCGGCAAAGGTCTCGAAGCTGCGCCGCTCGTTGGTGACGACGACGACGGTCAGGGTCAGCTTGATCGGGAAGCGGCGCAGGTGTCCCGTGCGGTCCTTGATCTCGAAATAGCCGCGCTCCAGATCGTCATCGTCGTAGTATTGGCACTGCTCCGCCTCGAAGAGTTCGATGATGTGCTCGGCCAGCTCGTCGTCGGAGTGGCGCGTGACGATGACGATGAAGTCGTCGCCGCCGACGTGGCCGACGAAGTCGCCGGGTTCGCCGAGCTCCCGGGTGGCCCGCACCAGGCAGTTGGCGGCCAGCTTGATGATCAGGTCGCCCCGGGCGTAGCCGTAGTAGTCGTTGAAGGCCTTGAAGCCGTCGATGTCCAGGTAGTAGAGCGAAAAAGCGTCGCCGGTGCGCACCAGCTCCTTGATGCGGTGTTCGATCTCCAGGTTGCCGGGCAGGCCGGTCAGGGGGTTGCAGCCCATCTGGTAGCGGGTGCGGGCCAGGACCATCTTGGCCCGGGCCAGCAGCTCCCGGTGCGAGAAGGGCTTGGCCACGTAATCGTCGATGCTGTGCTTGACACCCTTCTCCAGGTCCATGATGTCCTGCTTGGCCGTCAGCAGGATGATCGGGATGTGGGCGGTCTCGAAGCTCTTCTTGAGCTCTTCGCAGACCTGGTAGCCGTCGATGCCCGGCATCATCACGTCGAGGATGATCAGTTCGGGCTGGAAGTCGCCGACGAGCGCGAGGGCCTCCTCACCGTCGGCGGCGGTGGCGACCTCGTAGTTGTCCTGCTCGAAAAGGACCCGCACGATGGTGCGGATATCGGGGTCGTCGTCGACGATCATTACCCGGGTGGACATGGGTCGGGGGTCTCCCAGCGGGGCCGGTGCGAGAAGGGCGGCTGACGTGCAGACGGTGGAACAGGTAGGCGGTCGCGAAGGGACAAAGCGCTCTAAGTGATAAATATCACAAGCTTTAGCCGCGACGATACAACCTGCTCTCGGCAATATAGCCAATTACAGGGTCCGGGGTCAAGTAACGTAGTGAACGCCCCGCCACGACGTGTTTGCGCAACAGGGTGCTGGAAACGCCGAAGGGCGGCATCTCGAGGGCCCGGGTCCGGGTTCCCGGCGGTAGCACGCCCTCGTCGATCGTCACCCCGGGGCGGGGCACGTAGGCGAAGCGCACCAGGCGGACCAGCTCGCCGATGCGGTGCCAATCCTCCAGTTCGACGAGGTTGTCGGCGCCGACGAGGAGCCAGGGTTGTTCCAGCCCCAGGCGCTCGACAGTTTCGATGGTGTAGGACAACCCGCCGCGACGCAGCTCGAGTTCGGTCAGCGCGAAGGCCGGATTATCGGCCAGGGCCAGCTCGAGCATCGCCAGCCGGTCGGCCGCCGAGGCCCGGGGAGATCGATCGCGGTGGGGACCCCGGGCCGCCGGGACGAAGATAATCCGCCCCAGCTCCAACTGATCCCGGGCCGTCTCGGCGAGTAACAGGTGACCGTAGTGGATGGGATCGAAGGTGCCGCCGAAGATTGCCGTCTCACCAGACATCGAGCGCCGCAACCTCCGCTTCGGTTCTCCGTCGTTCCCTGCTGCTTCGCTGTCGGTGTGCCGATCACGGGCCGTTGCTTGCTGGGCTCGTGTAACCCGCGCATCTTACGCCGACGGTGGGCGGCCATTATAATACAAATCGAGCTAAATAACATTGGGGGGCGTCGGGGAGGGGACCCGGAGGAGACCTTGGGTCGCCGTCCAGCGCCGGCGTTTCAAGTTCGCCGGCGGTCGGGCGGCGTCGGCGCCGGAAGAAGAGCGCGCCCCGGGGGGCGCGCCGTGAGTCCGCAGGAGGGCGGGGTCAGGCCTCGTCGACGTCGTCTTCGCCGGCGTAGCCCAGCTCGTTCAGGCTGTCGCGGGCGTCCTCGGCGTAGGGGTTGTCGGGGTGTTCGTCGAGGATGCGCTGGAAACTGTCGCGGGCCTCGGCGGGGCGTTCCAGCTCCCGCAGGGCCTCGCCGCGGCGCCAGAGGACCTCGGGCAGGTAGCTGCTGTCGGGGAAGCGCTCCAGCAGCAGGTCGGCGTAGTAGATCACCGGGACGGGCTCGCCCATTCGCCGGTAGATGTAGGTGGTGTAGGCCAGCTTGCGTGACTGGATGTCGAGGACCTCGGCGATGGCGGCCTCGACCTCCGGGGTGAGTTCGGAGCCCGGGAACAGCTTGAGGGTGCGGCGGAACTCGCCCAGAGCCTGGTCCAGCATCGAGGTGTCGCGCTGGAAGCCCGGAGAGCGCTCCAGGTAGCAGCGGCCGATCAGGTAACGGGCGTCGTCGGTGTAGGGGGAGTTGGGGAAGCTGGTGGCCAGGTCCTCGAAGATGGCCTGGGCGTCGAGGTACAGCTCGTCACGGAAGTAGGACAGCGCCAGGTAGTACTGGGCGTCGTCGGCGTAGGTGACGTTCTCCGGATAGACGGTGGCGTTCTCGAAGCAGATCCGCGCCGTTTCGTAATCCTCTTCGTCGAAGTAGCGCTGACCCATCTCGAACCATTCCTGGGCGGTCAGGCTGAACAGGTCGGGCAGCTCGACGCCGCAGCCCGTCAACAGCGCCGTCAGCGCCAGGGCGCCGAGCAGGAGGGGGAATGCTGGATGGTTTCTCGCCAAGGCTAGTCCTTGAGGTGGTTGTTGATGTAGGCCAGGTAGAGGTCGACGGTGCGGCCGATCTCCTCGTCGAGGAGCTTGGCGCTCTGCAGGTGCTCCCGCGCCGCCTGGTGTTCACCCTCGCCGAAGAGGACGATGCCCAGCTCGAGATGGCCGCGGCCGTAGCGGGGGTTGATCTCCAGGGCTCGCTCCAGGGACTCGCGGGCTTCGCGGTGCCTGCCGGTGTGGCGCAGCAGGGAGCCGCGGAAGGTGTGCAGATCGGGGTAGTTGGGCGCCAGCTCCAGGGCGGCGTCGATGAGCCGCTCGGCGGCGGCGCTGCGACCGGCCTGCATCTCCAGGCGGGCCAGTTCGAGGTAAGAGTTGGCCAGGCGCGAAGCCAGACCGGGTTGCAGCTCGGGTCCGTCGGTCAGGGGCTCGAAGAGCTTCTCCCGTTCCCCCTCCACCTCGTCGTAGCGTCCCAGGTCGCTCAGGGTGATCAACAGATTCAGCCGGGCTTCCTCGTAGGCCGGGTTGAGCTCCAGGGCCTTGCGGTAGTACCCGGCGGCGCTCTCGTACTCCCCGCGCAGGGAGTGGCACATCCCGATCAGGTTGTAAACGTCGGGATAGGTCAAGCCTTCGCCCACGGCCATGCGCAGCTCGTTGAGAGCCTCGACGTACTGGCCGCGGTCGATCAAGCGGCGGGCGGCCTGGATGCGATCGTCTGCCTTGGACACGCAGTCTCCCCCTTGAGTATTGCCTCTATACCACTGATGGTCAGCCTGGGGGGAGTATAGAACCTGAGACGGGGCCCCGTCAACGGCTGTCGGGGTTCTCGGGGTCGGAGCCGGGTTCATCGTCGGGCGGTCGTGGCGCGAAGGCCGGGGCGAAGGGATAGCTCATCGCGTAGACCAGCAGGATGCCGCCGATGGCGGCGGCGGCCCAAGTCCAGTCCGTTTCCCGGGCCAGGGCGTTGACGATCAGGGAGTAGATGGCGGCGACGACGACCAGGGCCCCGGTGCCGAGGGCGGCCCAGCGTCCCCAGGGGCGCAGGGCGACCAGGCCGACACCCGTAACGGCCATGCCCGCCGTCAACAGCCAGTAGAGGATGCGCCAGAAGCCCACGGCGGGCAGGGGGGGGCGGTCGAACCAGGCCAGCGGGGGGTGGACGCTCAGGCCGACGGCCTGCAGCACGGCGCCGGCCAGCGCCAGACAACCCACCGCGCGCAGCACGCTGCGGGCGATGGTCCAGGGGTAGGGGGGGCGTTCCTCGGGTCGGATGATATTGGGCATGGCTCACCTGAGATAAGTAAACGTCCGGCGGCGGCCGGGGGTTCCCGGACGGCGGCGTCCGGCGACCTTTGACCGGGCGCGCGGGGCTGGGGTATCATCGCCGCATGGTCAACGCGTCGAAGGTGTTGTTGAGCGCCGGTGAGGCCTCGGGGGATCTGCACGCCGCCGCCCTGCTGCGCGAGCTGCGTGCCCGACGGCCGAGCTTGAGCGCCGTGGGGCTGGGCGGCGAGCGCCTGCGGGACGCCGGGGCCGAGTTGACCCTGGAGTATGGCGAGCTGGCCCTGATCGGCTTCGCCGAGGCCGTCCGGCGGCTGGGCGAGGTCCGCCGGGCCCTCGGGACCCTCGAAGCCGAGCTGGACTCCGTCGACGCCGTGATCTGCGTCGACTTCAGCGGCTTCAATAAACGTCTGGCCGCCCGGGCCGCCCGGCGCGGCGTTCCCGTAGTCTACTACATCTGCCCCAAGGTCTGGGTCTGGGGGGCCTGGCGGGCGGCGGGTATCGCCCGCCGATGCTCGCTGATGCTGACCATCTTCCCCTTCGAGGCGCCTTTGTGGCGGCACTACGGCGTTGCGGCCCGCTACGTCGGCAACCCGATCCTGGATTACCTGCCCGCGCCCGCTCCGCCGGGCGATCCGCGGCGGGTCGCCGTCCTGCCCGGCAGCCGAACCAACGAGCTGTGCGGCCTGCTGCCCGTGCTGGACGCCGCGGCGCGGCTGTTGCGGCGTCGACGCCCCGGATTGCGCTTCGTCGTCCCCTCCGCCGCGGAGGACATTCGTCGGTCGACCCGGGAGGTCCTGGCCGCCCTGCCCCCGGGTTCCCCCCTCGAAGCCGTGGACGGCGGCTTCCATGAGGAAATCGCCGCCTGCGGTCTGGCCCTGGTCTCCTCGGGCACGGCCAGCCTGGAGGTCGCCTGCCTCGGCGTGCCCCAGGTTCTCGTCTACCGGGTCAACACGCTGACGGCCCTGTTCGCCCGGGCCTTCATCCGCCTGCCCTGGGTCGGGCTGCCCAACCTCGTCGCCGAACGGACGATCGTTCCCGAGCTGTTGCAGGAACGGCTGACGCCGGCCAACCTGGCCGGGACGGCCGACGAGCTGCTGGCGAGTCCCGGGCTGCGCGCCGCGCAGCGGTCCGCGGGCCTGGAGGTCCGCCGCCGCCTGGGCGGTCCCGGAGCGGCCCGACGCGCCGCGGCCGCCGTCCTCGAACTCCTCGGGAGGCCGTCGTGAGCGGCAACCCCCGTAGACGGTCTCTCGGGCGCTTCGTCGAGCAGCTCAAGGGCCACTGGCTGGTCCTGGCCGGCGGGATGCTGGCCAACCTGACCGCCTCGGCTTTCGAGGGCGCCGTCCCCTGGCTGGGCGGCCTGTTCGTCGACCGTCTCGAAGGCCCCGTCGCCGGGCTGGACGCCTTTCTCGCCGGGCTGGGCTTTTCCGATCCGGCGGCGACGGCCCTCTGGCTGATCCCCGTCGCCCTGGGCCTGGCTTTGCTGCTCAACGCCGTTTTCGTCTTCGGCGGCGGCTTCGCCGTCCAGTACATCGGGCAGAAGACGGCCTACAACCTGCGCGGTCGCCTGTGGAAGCACCTGCTGACCCTCGATATGGGCTACCACGTCCGCGAGGGCGTCAGCCGGCCCTTAGACCGCCTGGTCAGCGACGTCAACACCCTCTCTCAATCCGCCAATTCAGTCAAGGAGCTCATCAGCGCCGTTTCGCGCTGCCTGGTCCTGCTGAGCCTGATCTTCGTGCGTCACTGGCAGCTCAGCCTGGTGACCCTGGCCGTGCTGCCGCCTCTGGCCCTGCTGCTCAACGTCCTCGGCCGCCGGGTGCGGCGCTACAGCCACCGGGTGCGCGACGAGGAGAGCTCGTTGTTGGGTCGCCTGCGACAGACCATCAGCTCGATGCGCGTGGTGCGGGCCTTCGGCGCCGAGGACCACGAACGCCGGGGCTACGGCGGGCGCGTCGAGGCCGTCCGTCGCGCCGAACTCAAGCGCGCCCGGGTCCAGGCCGCCACCCAACCCGCCATCGAGGCCCTCGGGGTGGCCGGGATCATCGGCGTCGTGGTCTACGGCGTCTTCCTCGTCGACGCCGGAACGATCTCCACGGGGAAGCTGATCGAGTTCATCGGCCTCGTCGCCCTGCTGCTGCAACCCCTGCGCGCCCTCGGCCAGGCCAACAACAACCTCAAGCGTATCGGCGCCTCCCTGGAACGCATCTACGAGGTTTTGGACACCGTGCCCGCCGTCGTCGAGCCCGCCGCCCCCCGGCGTCCGGAGCAGGTCCGCGGCGCCGTGGAGTTCGACGACGTCAGCTTCGGCTACGGCGAACGCGATGTGCTGCGCGGCGTCTCCTTCAGCGCCCCGCCGGACTCGGTCACCGCGATCGTCGGACCATCCGGCGCCGGCAAGAGCACCCTGGTGCGCCTGGTGCCCCGGCTCTACGACCCCCGCGACGGCCGGGTCCTCGTCGACGGCCTCGACGCCCGCGACTGGCCGCTGAACGAACTGCGCGGCCTCGTCGCCGTCGTACCCCAGGAGCCGATCCTCTTCGGCGTTAGCGTGGCCGAGAACCTGCGCTACGGCGCCCCCGGGGCGACCGACGACGAACTCTGGACCGCCCTGGAGGCCGTCGGCCTGACCGGGCGCATCGACCGCTGCGCCGCCGGGCTCGACGAGCGCCTGGGCGAGTTCGGCGTCACCCTCTCCGGCGGCGAGCGTCAGCGGATGTCGGTGGCCCGGGCCATGCTGGCCGACCCGCGGATCCTGATCCTTGACGAGGCCACCAGCTCGCTGGACGCCGAAAGCGAGGCCGCCGTCCAGGCCGCCCTGGAACGCTTGATGCGCGGCCGCACCACCCTGGTGATCGCCCACCGCCTGTCGACGGTCGCCGGGGCCGACCAACTGCTGGTCCTCGACGAGGGCCGGATCGTCGAGCGCGGCACCCACAGCGCGCTGCTGGCAGCCGGCGGACTCTACGCCGACCTCGTCGCCCGCCAGGAGGGCCTGCGTTGAGTCGCCGTTGACCCCCGTCAGCCGCCCGGATCAGCTTCGCCGGGCGACGCGGCCCCGTCAGCAGGATCCGATGAAGTATGATCGAGCGCCCGTCTTCGCGACGGGCGCCGTTCTTGATCAGTCGACCGACCAATACGTCAGCGGCTGTGCTCGACGCCCAGCCGGGGGCAATCGTCCAGCAGAGGGCAGTCCGAGCAGTGGGGCGAGACGGGCTGACAGCGCTCGCGGCCGAAGACCACCAACATCGAGTTGATGGGGATCCACCACTCCCGGGGCAACTCTTTTCTCAGCTCGCGCTCGGTCTGGTCCGGGCTCTTCGTCGCGACGTAACCCCAGCGGTTGACGATGCGGTGGACGTGGGTATCGACGCAGATGCCGGGCTTGCCGTGGCCGACGGTGACCACGAGGTTGGCGGTCTTGCGGCCGACGCCCTTGAGCCTGGTCAACTCGTCGACGGTGTCGGGGACGCGGCCGTCGTATTCCTCGACCAGACGGCGGCTGACCCGGCGGATGGTCTCGCCCTTCTGATTGTAGAAACCGGCGGGGTAGATGGTCCGGGCGATGGTCTCAGCGGGTAGTTCGGCCATCCCGATCGGGGTGTCGGCCAGCTTGAACAGGCGCTCCGTCGCCGGACCGGTGACCTCGTCCTTGGTGCGCAGGCTGATCAGACAACTGACCAATACGCGGAAGGGAGCCTGGTCGTCGGTGTGGTCCGGCTCGGGGTGGTAGGCGGCGGGATCGGTGGGCGGGGGCCCCTGCCAGCGTCCCTCCTGGTCGACGGTCAGGGCCCGGACGTCGACGATGTCGGCGGCCACCCGGCGCAGGACGTCGTCGATGTCGGTATTGGTGATCGGCATAGGCGAAGGGGTCCTGAACAGCCCCCCGACGTAAGGAGATGAGCCTAGTAGTAGAAGTTGCGGGCCATGTCGAGGAAGTCCTGCTCGACCATCTTGGTCTCGCTGACGGCGTCGTTGATCTCGACGGGGACGATGCTGCGACCCTGGAGCGCCGTCATGTAGCCGAAGCGTTTGGTGGCGATCAGGTCGACGGCGGCGGCGCCGTAACGGGTGCCCAGGATACGATCGTAGGCGCAGGGGCTGCCGCCGCGCTGCAGGTGACCGAGAACGACGTGGCGGGTCAGATCGTTGGTCTTGCGGCCGAACTGCGGCGCCAGCTCCTTGGCCAAAGCCTTGGAAAGCTCTAGGCCGATGCCGCCCAGATAAACGTGACCGAACTCGTCCCTGGGCATGTCCTCCTGGTAGACCTCGCGACCCTCCCAGACGGCGCCTTCGGCCACTACGACCACGGCGTAGTGCAGTCCAGACTCCCAGCGGCGCTTGAGGCTCCAGACCAGGTCGTCGACCTTGAAGGATTGCTCAGGGGTGAAGATGTAGTCGGCGGCGCCGGCCATCCCGCCGTAGGCCGCGATCCAACCGGCGTGACGCCCCATGGCCTCGACGACGAAGATCCGCTCGTGGCTGCGCGCCGTCGTCCGCAGGTTGTCGACGCTCTCCATCACCCGCTCGACCGCCGTCCAGAAACCGAAGGTGTAATCGGTGGCCGAGAGGTCGTTGTCGATGGTCTTGGGCACGCCGACCATCGGCAGACCGCGGTCGGAGAATTGCCGCGCCACGCCCAGGGTGTCATCGCCGCCGACGGCGATCAGGGCGTCCAGCTCGAGCTGCTTGAAGCTCTTCTCGCATTGGGGCACCTCGACCTCGGCGTTATCGCCGAAGGGATTGGTCCGGCTGGAGCCCAGGATGGTGCCGCCCCGGCCCAGAATCTCCTCGACCTCGGGCAGGCCGAGGGGGACGGCGTCGGCCTCGATGAGTCCCTGCCAGCCCATGCGCAGGCCGACGAAGTCGTAATCGTAAACGGTGACTCCGCGACGCACCGCGGCGCGGATAACGGCGTTGAGTCCCGGGGCGTCGCCGCCGCCGGTCAGGATTCCCACGCGCATCTCGGCCAAGGTAGACCTCCCCTGTCAAACGGTTGGAGTGGGTGAAGACTGACGGGAAAAGGATAAAACCGACCGGCCCCGGCGTCAACCTCGGCAAACGGCGTGCGGCGTTATTGGACCGAGACCTTTGAAAAACAGCCCCGAACCCGCAGAGCCGTTCGCGCGGCGGAACTGGTACGGTTTTTGCATCTCGGCGACCGTTGGACCGACGACAACGGTCCGCCTCCGCAAAAACCGTACCAGTTCCGCCGCTGGTTCACTCATCGTATGCTGGTATCGCGTGAGGCTGTTTTTCGAAGGTCTCCAACAACGAGGGCGCCCGCGGGCGCCCTCGTTGTTCATCTCGGACTTGTCGGTGGTCAGCGTTCCTCGTCCTCGTAGCCTCGGCGGAAGGCTTCGCCGAAGGATTCCAGGGTACGCATGAAGCCCTCGCCCAGCTCTTCGAGGCCCTTGCGGACCTCTGGCCAGGCCTGCTTGGCCTTGGTGGCCCACTCGTCGAGTTTTTCCTTGCTGATGCGCGCGCCGCGACCGATGGAGGCGGCGACTTCTTCGACCTTTTTCTCGAAGTCCGAGCGGTCGATGTCCTTCTCGTCCTTGAGCCCCTCGCGGACTTCGTTGACGAAATCTTCGAATTTCATCGGTATCCCCTTTACTCAGTTGTTGGGTGGTTTATCATTTGTCTTTATTTTCTGCTCAGCGGTATCGCTGTCCTTGGAGTCGTCATCCTGGCGGTTACGCAGTTTTTCCTGGCGCAGGCGGCGGGCGGTGGTCTCCGAAGCGGTCATCGATTCGGCGTAGGCCCGACCGAAGTTGCTCAGGCTGCGAACGATCCGGGGCCAGAGATCCTTGAGCCGTCCGATCAGTTCCTGGATACCGCAGAACAGACGCTGGAAGCCACGCCCCAGGCGTTTACCCAGGCGGATCAGGGGAGCGATGAATTTCTTGTGGTAGCCTCGCCCGCTGCTTTTCAGCTCGTCGAATGCCAAGACCGGCCTCCGCTGGTCTTAGTTCTCCTCAACCGCCGCATCAACGTTATCGATTTCGTCTGTTTCGTCCGCGATCGGCTCTTCGAGCTCGACGGCGGCGCCGGCCAGGTAGTCGCGCAGGTCCTCCAGCAGCGAGGTCCAGCCCTGTTGGTACTCCTCGACGTTGTACTGCAGACTGGGTCCCAGGGCTTCGAAGCCTTCGTGGAGCAGTTCGAGGGTCGAGCCCGACTTGGACTGCGTCAGTTCCATTTTGACCGTGGTGGCGGCGGGCCAGTCGTCGTCGCGCCACGATAGCGCGAGCAACTCGTTATCCCGCACCTGGACGACCTTGCCCTCGCTGGTTCGCTCCCGGCCGTCGCCGTCGCGCCAGTACTCGATGAAGGTTGAACCCGCCTCGGGTTTGAGGTTGACCCGCGGCGCCCACCACAACCGGCGCACCGCCGGGGTGAAGAGGGCTTGCCAGACCTGGGCCGGTTCCCGAGGTATCTCGATGCTGATGCGAACCTGGTCCATTCTGCTCCTCGCTAAGGCTACTCGAATCTCGCTGGTGTCTGCCAACGAGTTCAACTTAGCACAGTGGTCGCGGCCCTGTCATCCCTCAATTCCAGCCCCGACCGTGGAAGTGGACGAATTCGTTCTGGGGGCGGCGGGGCCGCCGCTCGCTCTCCTCCTTGCGCTGGGCGTCGCTGAGGATCTCCGGCGGGGCGCTCGGGTAACCGATGGCGATGGCTGCCTTGTAGGTGTAGCCGTCGGGCAGCGGATAGTGCTTTTCGAGCTCCTTGCGCGAATATCCCGCCATCTGGTGGAAGACCAGGCCCAGTTCGACGGCCTGTAGTGCCGCCAGCACCGTGGCCTGGCCGGCGTCGTAGGAGCTGAAGCGGTTGTTCTTGCCGTTGTGGTCGAAGCGCTTCTTGGCGATGCTGAAGGCCAGCACCGGCGCCCGCTCGGCCCAGGCGTTGCCTGCGCCCAAGCACTTCCGCGCCTTGTCCAGGGCGGCCCGCTCCTCGACGGTGAAGACGTTGTATTCCCAGGGCTGCTCGTTGAAACACGAGGGCGCCCAGCGGGCAGCCTCGAAGATCCGGCGCAGCTTGTCCTCTTCCACCGGGCGTTCCGGATCGAAGGAGCGCGGACTCCAGCGCCCGGCGACCAACTCGTGAACGGGATGCTCCGTCGGCGCGCTCAGGCGCACGGGGACGGATTCTGTCGCTGACATCATCACTCCTCGGTTGGGGGAAGCCGCTTTTCGTGGTCGGCGGTCTTTAACTATAAGACGAACCGGACCGTTGGGGCAAGCGTCACCCCCGGGATCGTCCCGGCGACCTTTGAAACCAGCAAGCCCCCGCGGTGAGCGCCCGCCCCAACCCCGCGCCCCGGAACCGGCACGGTTTTTGCATCTCGACGACCGTTGACGTGTTGTTAACGGTTCGTCTCCGCAAAAACCGTGCCGGTTCCGGGGCGCTGACGGTGTGGGCCCGCAGTATGGTTGGTGTTGTTTTCAAAGGTCGCCGGCGGCGTGGTTCTGCAGCCGGTGAGGGGGTTGAAAAAACCGCCCGGTGGGGCGGAACTTCATCCGGGGATGGCAGCCGGCGGTGGTTGTTAGGTCATGTGTTTCTTGCCGCGGAAGATGATGCTGGGGATGGTCCGCAGGATGATCCAGAGGTCGAACCAGAAGCTCTTTTTCTGAACGTAGATCATGTCGTACTTGAGCTTGTCGGCTGTGCGGTACTTGGTGTCGCGCTTGACCTGGTGGTAGCCGGTCAAGCCGGGCTTGACGGCGTGGATGATCGCCCACTCCTCGGCGGAGAACTCGTCGCACTGGCTGGGCATCACCGGGCGGGGGCCGACCAGTGACATGTCGCCGGTCAGGACGTTCCAGAGCTCGGGGATCTCGTCGAGGCCCCAGCGGCGCAGGAAGCGGGAGAAGGGGGTGGTGTAGTCTTCGTAGTTCTTGACGGGGGTTTTGGAGTCGCAGGTCAGGCTGTGGAACTTGACCATGGTGAACAGCTCGCCGTCGCGTCCGACGCGCTTCTGAAAGAACAGGGGTTTGCCGACGTCGTGGATCAGGATCAGGGCGAAGATGATTTGGATCGGCAGGGAGAGGATGAAGGCGGGGATGCCCAGCAGCAGGTCGAGGATTCGACTGGAACGGCTGTGGCGACGCAGGGCCTCGCGCTTGTCGGGGCTGAGGAAGTCGCTGGCCTTGAACCGGGATTCGTCCATCGTTTTTTAAGCTCGCTACCGGAGTTGTCCGCAGTCGGCGGTCGAAGGGGGCCGGGCGTGTTGGGGGTATTGATTATCCTCTGTATTGCTAAAAGCTTGCGCGGTCGGTTGGTGCATTATCCAATTAAAACCCCCGCGGGGTCAAGCCGCTCCGCGGGGTTGGCTTTGTGGTGCGCCGGGGGCCGCAGGCGCAGCGTCAATCCTGGCGGGGTTTCCAGGTCACGGCGCGGCGCCCTTTGCAGAAGCGCCCCCAGGCCACGGCCATGGCGGCGAAGGTAGCCGTGGTGTAGTAGGGCAGGGCGGGGAGGCCGCGGAGGCGGTCGTGGAGCAGGGCGCCGACGGCGGCGGCCAGATAGAAGGCGCCCTGGGCCAGGCTGAGCCAGAGATACGGATAAGCCGAGGCGAAGACGCCGACGTGGGCGGTCACGGCGCCGACGGTGCCGCTGAAGGCGCAGACGACGCCGGAGAGCAGCAGCGTCAGCAGCCAGAGCGGCGTTGTTTGGCGCAGGGTTTTGCGCAGGAAGAAATTGAGATGGTAGAGGAGGTGGCCCCGGAGCGGCAGGACCTGGTGCAGGTAGGGGAAGAAGCCCATCTCGAGCAGGGACAGCCGCACCCGTCGGCGGAACTCGTCCCCCGAAGCGGTCTGGGTCTCCTCCCAGGCCCGGACCCGGGGGTCGTAGATCGTCCGCTTGCCGAAGGCCACCGTGGAGACGGTCAGCAGGGTGTCCGGCGAGACCTCGGGGGCCGAGGGGTGGTAGAGTTCGCGACGCAGGGCCATGTGGCCGCCCTGGACGTAGATGCAGCTCCACATCCGGCTCTCCCAGATCTTCTGCCGGTCCTCGTAGCGACGGATGAAGGAGTTGCCGTAGGCGGTCGCCGTGGCGCCGTCCGTCGATGGGGGGCGCTGTTCGAGGTAGCCGCCGACGCAGCCGACGCTCGGATCGGCGAACAGCTCGGCGAAGCGCAGCAGGGCGTCGGGCTCCAGCATGACGTTGCCGTCGGAGTAGACGATGATCTCGCCTCGGCAGGCGGGGGAGAGCTCGTTCATCACCGTGGTCTTGCCGCGGTTCTCCTCGAAGGCCACCACACGTACCCCCCGATCCTCGTAGCGCCGGGCGAGGGCGACGGTGTCGTCGGCGGAGCCGTCGTCGGCGACGAGGATCTCCAGCTTGTCGGCCGGATAATCCAGCGCCAGGGCGTTCTCCAGCTTGGCGGCGATGTTGGCCGCCTCGTTGTAGCAGGGGATGAACAGGGTGAAGCTCGGGCGGTGGGCGGGATCGCGCTTGACCGGTCGGTGGATGAAGCGGGAAAGCAGGAACAACAGCAGGGGGTGGAGGAGGTAGATCTCCGCCAACACGAACAGCGATAGCCAGAAGATGACGGCGGCGACGGTCATCGGCGGTATTCGGCGCGGACGGCGGCGGTCCAGTCGTCGGTGGGCTCCAGCTTCAACGAGCGCAGCCGGTCGATGTTCAAGCCCAGATACGGCCCCCGGGGAACCTTCTCGCCGAAGTGGTCGCTGCTGACGCCCTCAAGCTCGACCTGGGCGAGATCGTTGGCGGCCAGGATCTCCCGGGCGAACTCCAGCCGGTTGGGCGGCGGGCCGGGGTTGGCCACATGGACGTAGCCCCGCAGCTCTTTCAGGGGCACTACGCCCAGCAGGATCTCCAGCAGATCGGCCATCCGCATCGGCGAACCGTAGCGGTCGTCGACCACCTGGAGCCGGTCGCGCTCCCGGGCCAGCTTGATGATGAAGTCGGGGAACTTGCCCACCTGGGTGCCGCCGAACAGCCAGCCGATGCGCAGGATGGTCCAGTCGTCGGCCTTGTCTTCGACCTCGAGTTCGCCCTCGCGCTTGGTCCGGCCGTAAACGTTGACGGGGTTGGGCGCGTCGGTCTCGGTGTAGGGCGTTCCCTTGACGCCGTCGAAGACGGCGTCCGTCGAGAGGTACAGCAGCCGGGCGCCGACGCGGCGGGCGGCCGCGGCGGCGTTGCCGGCGACGACGGCGTTGACCTGCCGGGCCAGCTCGGGCTCGCGCTCGCACTGGTGCAGGTCGGTCAGGGCGGCGTAGTTGACGACCAGGTCGGGCTCGGCCGTCTCGACGGCCCGGAAGAGAGCCTCGCGGTCGCGGGCGTCCAGCTCGGCCAGAGTAGGCGCGGTGACCGCCCAGCGCCGGGCCAGACTCGGAATTGTGAAGGTGCCGACGCGACCCTCGCCACCCAGGATGAACAGGCGCATGACTACCTCGGTGAAGGCTTTCCTCAGGGATTGAATTGGTATTTTACCGTACCGGCGGTCAAAGGTAAAGCGTAGCTGGGCCGTTGCCGCGCGGTTTGCTATAATCAACGCGCCACCGTCACCCGGGAGCGCCGTGGGTCGTCAAAGCGCCCAACTGGTAATCGTCGGCGCCGGTCCGGCCGGTTCCGCCTGCGCCCTGCACGCCGCCCGGGACGGCCTCGAGGTTCTGCTACTCGAAAAACGCCAACAGGTAGGTTTTCCCGTCCGCTGCGCCGAGGCCGTCGGCCGGGAGGGTTTCGCCGCCGAATTGGCCGCCGAGCCGGCTTTCTTTCCCGACGGACCCGCGGGCGATCCCGCCCCCGGGATGCTCGCCGACTTCATCGACGGCGGCGCCCTCGTCGCCCCCGACGGCACCACGGCCTATCTCGAAAAGCCCCGCGTCGGCTACGTGCTCGAGCGCAAGATCTTCGACCTGCTGTTGGCCGAGGAGGCCGTCCGCTGCGGGACCGAGCTGTGGACCAAGGCCCGGGCCGTCGGCCTGCGACGCGACGGCGACCGTTGGCGGATCATCGTCCAGCGCCACGGCTCGCGGATGGAGCTCGAGACCCCCCTCGTCGTCGGCGCCGACGGCGTCGAGGGTCTCGTCGGCCGCTGGGCCGGTCTCAAGAAGCCGCTCAAACCCGGCGAAATCCACTCCTGCGCCCAGGTGCTGGCCGCCGGTCTGGGCGATGAGATCCGCCCGCGCAGCGTCTACTTCCACCTCGGCTCCCGCCTCGCCCCGCGCGGCTATCTGTGGATCTTCCCCAAGGGCCCCGGCCGGGCCAACATCGGCCTCGGTCTGCGCGGCCCCGTCGAGGGGCCTCCCGCCCGAGCCCACCTCGAGGCTTTCCTCAACGCCAACTTCCCCGGAGCGGGTGTCCTGGAGGAGGTCCACGGCTGTGTGCCGACAACGGAACCGCCGACGGACCTCGCCGCCGACGGCCTCCTGCTCATCGGCGACGCCGCCCGCCAGGTCGACCCCTTCTCCGGCGCCGGCATCAACTGGGCCCTCGAGGCCGGTCGCCTGGCCGCCGAAACCGCCGCCGCGGCGCTCACCGCCGAGCGCACACCCACCCTCGAGCGCCTGAAAACCTACGAGCGCAACTGGCGCCGCGCCCATCGGCGCGAGCACCAGAAGCTCCTGCGCGTCAAAAACTTCGTCGACGAGCTGACCGACGAGGAGATCAACCGCGCCGCCGCCGCGCTGGCCGCCTCCACCGATGAGCTGGGCGAGTTCTCCGTCGGACGGATGCTCGGCCACATCCTGCGCCGGGATCCCGGCCTGCTCTGGAAGGCCCGCAAACTGCTCTGAAACCGCCGGCGAGAACTCAGAAAAACCCTCCGGCGATCGTGAGCACAGCGCTCACGCTCAGCGCCGGAACCGGCACGGTTTTTGCGGAGGCGGACCGTTGTCGGCGCGCTCAACGGCCGCCGAGATGCAAAAACCGTGCCGGTTCCGGCCGGTGGTGATTGACGAAACCGCCGCCTTTTTTCTGAGTTCTCGCCGGGCACCGGTCATGGACAGACAACCGGGAAGGCGATGTCCCCATTCCGCAAAGCTAAGGCCCTCTGGCGTCTGGCCCGTCCGGGCAACGTGCTGCTGATCTTCGCCGCCGTCGTCGTCGGGGCGGTGCTGGGTGTGCCGCCCGCGGCCTGCCCGCTGGCCGGGGTGGGGGCGCTGTTGGGAACGGTACTGCCCGCCGCCGCCGCCCTGGGTCTGGTGGCCGCCGGAGGTTACGCCGTCAACGACCGTTGCGATCTGGCGATGGACAAGGTCAACCGCCCGCAGCGCCCCCTGCCCGCCGGGGAGCTCTCGCCCCGGACGGCGTCGCTCTTCGGCGGCTTCTGCTGGCTGGCGGCCCTGGGGCTGGCCTGGCTCGGACCCCGGGAGGGCTTCTGGATCGTTCCCGGCTGCATCGTTCTCTCCCTGGTCTACGCCCTGTGGCTCAAGCCGACGGGGTTGCCCGGCAACCTGGCGGTGGCCCTGATGACCTCGCTGGCGCTGGCCTACGGGGCGACGGCCCTCGGCGCCCTGGAGCTGGTGTTGCCGATCGCCGCCCTGGCCTTCCTGGTCAACCTGTCCCGGGAGCTCTACAAGGACGTCGAGGACCTGCCGGGCGACGAGGCCGCCGGCGCCCGCACCCTGGCTGTGCGTCTGGGCGGCCGGTGGACCCGTTTGATCGGCTCGGCGACGGCCTTTGCCGTGACCCCGGCCCTGTTGGCTTTCTACTTCAGCGGGGAGATCGGCTGGCTCGACGCCGCGGCCCTGGGGGCCGGTTTCGCCCTGCCGCTGATCGTCATCGGCGTCTACGGTCTGGGGCGTCCCGCCGAAGCCGGTCGGGTCCAGCGCTGGCTCAAGGAAACCATGTTCGCCGGGCTGGCCGTGCTGCTTCTCGGCCGGGCCCTCTTCCGCTTATTGTCGAACTGAGTCACGGCGCTGATGCTGTTGACGTTCAGTTATGGAACCACGCCGCAGGAGCGCGGCTGGGCCGGCTGGAGGATAAACTGGCAAAACGGCGGCGCCGAAGCTGAAGACCTATGACAAAGGGTCCTTGGCGAAGGAGCGCAGATGGGCCGGCTGGAGGATAAACTGGCAAAATGGCGGCGCCAAACTGAAGACCTTGACAAAGGGTCCTTGGCGCAGGAGCGCAGCTGGGCCGACTGGAGGATAAACTGGCAAAACGGCGGCGCCGAAGCTGAAGACCTATGACAAAGGGTCCTTGGCGCAGGAGCGCAGATGGGCTGGCTGGAGGATAAACTGGGAAAATGGCGGCGCCAAACTGAAGACCTATGACAAAGGGACCTTGGCGAAGGAGCGCAGATGGGCTGGCTGGAGGATAAACTGGGAAAATGGCGGCTGGGGATCGCCGCTGAAACGAGCGAGCGGGACGCGGCCTACATCGTCGCCGGTGCCGATGACCTGGCCGGGATGACCCCCGTCGAGCGGAGCGCCTGGACCGCCGGAGCCCTGGAACGCTTCAAGGAGCGGGTACCCGCTTCAGCCACGCGCCGGCGGTTGTTGACGAGCTTCAGTTGCAGTTACCTGGAGGAGGTCGAGCTGGGGCTGGGGCCGGAGCCGCTGGAACGGATGCGCAGCCTCTACCGGAAAACGGGGGACCTCGACGGCGTCCTGGCGGCGATGCGGGAAGCCAACGCCGTCGAGGGCCGCAAGCTCTACCCGGCCTTCGAGCGGCGCGGCGCGACCGTCGCCGTCACCAAACCGCCCCGGGATCCCGCCGCCTACGAGCAAGCCGCCACGCCCCTGGAGAAAAGGCGGGCGGCCTGTTTCTGCCCCCTGGCCGCGGCGGGCGCCGAGACCCTGCCGGAGGAGTACTGCTACTGCGGCGCCGGTTGGAGCAAGATCATCTGGGAGTTCATCCTCGAACGGTCCGTCGAGGTCGAGGTCAGCGGTTCGCTGATGGCCGGCGACGAGGCCTGCAGCTTTATCATCCGACCGAGCGCTCCGCCGGAGGGTTAGGTCGAATCGTCGTCCCCCGGCTCCGTTTCACCCGTCTCCATTTCACCGATGAGCAGCTCGAAGCGCGGATCGCTGCGCAGGGGGGCCAGGTCTTCGTCGCTCTCGACGGCCCGGCTCAGGGAGGGGTCCAGTTCCAGGGCCCGCTCGAGATACCCGAGGGCCGTCTCCCAATCCCCGTGCCGTACCGCCAGGCAGGCCAGATTGTAGCGGGGCAGCGGCAGCGAGGGGTTCAGCTCGGCGGCGCGGCGGAACTCCTCGGCGCCCAGCTCCTCGGCGCCCAGCCGACAGTGGGTCACGCCGGCGTTGTAGTGGGCCATGGCGAAGTCCGGATCGAGCTCCAGAGCCCGGCGGGTGTTGGCCAGGGCCTCCTCCAGTTTGTCCGTCCGCTCCAGCAGGCCCCCGAGGGTATAGTGGATGTCGGCGTCGTCGGGGGCCACCCGCAGGGCCTGGCGAGCGGCCTCGACGGCCTCGTCGAAGCGGCCCAGATTGCCCAACTGCTTGGCCAGCTCGACCCGGGCCGGAATCAGCCGGGGATGGTAGCGGACGGCGCGGTGAAAGCAGGCCGCGGCGGCTTCTCGCCTGGCCCGATCATCGGCGGTCAGCATGCCGCGGAAGTACCACTCCCGGGCCAGGGCGCGTCGCTCGAAGCCCAGCAGCGTCTGCGGCTCCTCCGGTTTTCGCGGCGGCCGGGTCAACCCCAGCAGCTCGTAGTAGGCCCGCCGGTCCTCCTGGGGCACGTCGGCCGAAGGCGGCCGGTCGAGGACATCGAAGCGCCCCAGGTAGCGGTAACGGTAGAGGGTGTTGGAGGCCAGCGCGGCGGCGACCTCGGTGACGGCTACACCGCCCGGCGGGGCCAGGTGCTGCAGGACGAAGGCCGTATTGATCGCCGAGCTGTACGTCGCCCCCTGCCGCAGTTGTTCGAACTGCTCGGCGATGACCTCGCCGTAGTGGACGGCGATGCGCAGCCGCAGACTGCCCCCGTGGAGGGCGTTGCGGGAGCTGCGCAACCGTGGAGCGATGAGCTTCCGCCAGCGGCTCTCCCAGCTGCGGGCCAGGCGCAGGGCCAGCAGCAGGGCCTCGTCGATGTCCCGCAGGATGAACAGGTTGCCGTCGCCGAGGTTGGTCGGCGGAAAGGCCAGTTGCCGTTCCGGATGCCGACCGCCGGCCAGCCGCAGGGCCAGACCGCTGTGTTCACGCAGCACCCGTCTGACCCAGGCGGCCGGCAGGTAGTGCATCGCGCCCTTCGAGCCGACCAGGTCGGTGAAGACGATGGGCAGGAAGTGTTGCGCGCGTTGAACGCGTTGTTCGGCTGTTTCCATCGCATCGACCTCGGGTGGATCGAACTGTTGCCACGAGCATTACAGCTCGGCGACCATTATCCAGTTTACCAACCGCCCGCTGTTCATTCAACAACACCAGCCGTTTACTGTCATCACCGTTACCGGTATAATCAACCGGCCCTTACCAAGGCGAAAGCGAGGAGCAGTCATGGCCCGTCTGGGCGTCAACATCGATCACATCGCCACCCTGCGTCAGGCCCGCCGCACCTTCGAGCCCGATCCGGTCAACGCCGTGGGCGTCGTCGAACGTGCCGGGGCCTTCGGCATCGTCTGTCACCTGCGCGAAGACCGCCGCCACATCTCCGACCGCGACCTGCGCCTGATCCGCCGGGTCTGCGCCGTCCATCTGAACCTCGAGATGGCCGCCGAGCCGTCGATCGCGGCCCTGGCCCGCGAGGTGCGACCGGACGCCTGCACCCTGGTTCCCGAGCGTCGGCAGGAAGTAACCACGGAGGGCGGTCTCAACGTCGTCGGCAACTACGCCCAGTTGGCGGAGACGGTGAACGGGCTGGCGCCGATCCGCTGCAGCGCCTTTGTCGATCCCGAACCCGAGCAGATCCGCGCCGCCCAGGAGGCCGGCTTCCATGCCGTCGAGCTGCACACCGGCGAGTACGCCAACGCCGCCGACGAGCCCGCCCGCCGCGCCGAGCTGGAGCGCCTGGCCGCCGGGGCCCGCCTGGCCGATGAGCTGGGCCTCTACGTTGCCGCCGGTCACGGTCTGACCTACTTCAACGTCACCCCCGTCGTCGAACTCGGCGTCTTCGCCGAATTCAACATCGGCCACTCGATCATCAGCCGCGCCGTTTTCACCGGTCTCGACGAGGCCGTGCGCGAGATGGTCCTGCTGGTCGGCTAGAGGTTCCTCAAATGCACCGCCGCCTGACAATTCTGCTGCTCTGTCTGCTCGCCGGGACGACGTCCGCCGTCCCCCGGATCGCCCTGGTGCCCCTGGTGCCCCGCGAAGTCGTCGCCGCCTTCGCCGACGGCGTCACCGCGGACCTGTCGAACCGCATCGCCCGCTCGGGTTGGTGCGATCTGCTCGACGGCGCGAGTATCGCCGCGGCCCTCGAGGAGCTGGACCTGGAGCCCGTCGAGCTGCTCGAGGAGCTCGACGAGGATGCGGAGCTGGAGAGCGCCCGTGAGCTGGCCCACTATCTCGACGCCAACTACCTCCTCTGGGGCGCCCTCGAGGGCGGCGACGGTTTCGCCGTCCGGCTGTGGTGCCTGAAGCGCCTTGACGGCCGCATCGTTCTCCAAGCCGTCGAGACGGCGACGAGCGTCGGCGCCCTGGGCGAGGCCGCCCACCAACTGGCCCGCCGTCTGGCCGCCGGCCCCGGCGGGATGCCGGTGACCCTCCCCGCTGAGCCGCCCCGCCCCCGCCCCGTCGACGACGACCCCGGCCGGCTGGCCTATTCCCTCCACGAGGGCGAGGTCTACCTGATCGACGCCGACGGCGCCAACCTGCGCCAACTGACCCTCGACATGCGCGCCGGGGACTGGACACCGACCGCCTCCCTGTCACCCGACGGCTCCCGGGTGGCCTTCAGCTCCGCCGTCGACGGCGACGGCGAGATCTACGTCATCGGCATCGACGGCGGCTTTCTCCAGCGCCTCACCGATAACGACTACTGGGACGACTACCCCAGTTGGTCCGCCGACGGCGCCGCCGTGGCCTATTACACTCAGTCCGCGGATTCAGTCTCCATCCGCCTGCATAATCTGGAGACCGGCGAGGAACGCGAGCTGTCCAGCGGTCTGGCCGCCCAACGCTCGCCCTCCTGGAGCCCCGACGGCTCCCTGATCGCCTTCTACGATCCCTCCGGCGCCGGACAGCTCAGCATCATGCGCGCCTCGGCCTCCGAGGGCCGTTGGCTGTCCAACGACTCCACCGCCGATTGGGCCCCCGCCTGGCACCCCGCGGGGACCTACATCGCCTTCAGCACCTACACCGACGACAACCTCGAGCTCTACCTCGTCGACGAATACGGCGAGAATCCCCAACGGTTGACCGAGAACAGCGTCCGCGATATCTCGCCCTGCTTTTCCGGCGACGGCCGCTTCCTCTTCTTTCAGCAGGGTCGCGACGTCCGCGGCCAGCTCTACTCCCTCGAACCGGCCACCGGGGAGATCCGCAAGCTGACCCTCCACGGCGGCTGCCACCCCTCCTGGGGCCCCTCGTGGCGCCCGGGGACGCCGAGCGCCTCCAGCGAACCGGAACCTCCAGAACCCAACCTCATCGACCAGGCGCCGACCGCGGACGGCTGACGCCGCCGACGGGAGACCTTTGCCCCGCCCCGGGGCCGATTGCACGCCGATCAACTCCGCAGCGGCCGGAGCCGGCACGGTTTTTGCATCTCGGCGACCGTTAGACCGCTGAAAACGGTCCGCCTCCGCAAAAACCGTGCCGGCTCCGGCCACCGCTGCGGCGACCGACGCGCCGGCGGGGGCAAAGGTCTCCCGCCGGCGGTCTTAATCTCGCGCGCTGCCGCACCCCGTCGACCCGCAGGGAAACGAGCCTGATGGATTTCGCCGCCGCCCGTGATTACCTGTTGTCCTTCGCCGACTACGAGCAGAAGGATCGCTTCGCCTACGGCACCCGGACCTGGAACCTGCGGGCCTTTCGGGCCTTTCTGGACGAGTTGGGCGCGCCGGATCGCTCGTTGAGGGTGGTCCACGTCGCCGGGACGAACGGCAAGGGCGTCGTGGCGGCGGCGGTCGGCGCCCTGTTGACGGCGGCGGGGGAGCGGGTCGGCCTCTACACCTCGCCCCACCTGGTGACGCTGCGCGAGCGGGTGCGCGTCAACGGTGCGATGATCGCCGCGGCGCAGTTCGCCGCTCATGTCGAGCGACTGAAGGAGCTGCAGGAGCGGATGGGCCACGGCGTCGACGGCGGCTATCGTACGACCTTCGAGCTGCTGACCGCCCTGGCCCTGCGATACTTCGTCGAGGCGGGTTGCCGTTGGGCGCTGCTCGAGGTCGGCCTGGGCGGACGCCTGGACGCCACCAACGTCGTCGAGCGCCCGGCGCTCTGTTTGTTCAGCCGGATCGCCCGGGACCATGAGAACGTTCTCGGCCGGGGGTTGCAGCGGGTGGCCGTCGAGAAGGCGGGCATCCTCAAGCCCGGCGTTCCGGCGCTTTCGGTGGCGCAGGAGCCCGTGGTCGAGGAGGTCCTGCGCGAGCGGGCGGCGGAGTTGGGCTGTCGGCTGGGTTTCGTCAAACCGGGTCGCGAACTGACGCTGAGCGACGACGGCCGGGTCGCTTACCGGGGGCGGCCGACGGTTCTGCGCGGCGCCTTCCAGCGGGACAACCTGGCGCTGGCCCTGGCGGCTTTACGCGGTCTGGCGGGGCGGTTGGAGTCGCCGGCGGTCGAAGACGTCCCGTGTCGTGGGTTGGCGGCGCTGCGTTGGCCGGGCCGGCTGGAGGTCGTCGGCCGGGAACCGGCGGTGATCCTCGACGGCGGTCACAATCCGGCGGCCCTCGAGGCGGCGCTGGAGCACATCGCCGCCCGGAGCGCCGGGCGCCGCCTCGGCGTTTTCGGCGCTTCGGCCAACAAGGACCTGGCGGCGCTGACGCGGCCGCTGCCGCAGGTCTTCGATCACCTCTATCTCTGTGCCGCGCCGACGCCCCGGGCGACTCCCCCGGCCGACCTGGCCGCCCTGTTGCCCACGGAACGGACGACGATCGTCGGGGAGGGCGTCGCCCGGGCGCTGGAGTTGGCCCTGGCCGCGGCCGCTCCCGCCGATCTCGTCGCCGTGCTGGGCTCGCTGTACGTCGTCGGCGAGGCCAAGGCTCACGCCGCCGAACTGGGCCTGGACGGCTCGCTGGAGGTTTATCGTCCACGCGAAGATGATGCTGCCGGGACCGATTGACCCGGCGAATGAATCTTGCAAGATGACGAGCCATCGGCTATACTCTATTAATTCGGGACGCGAGGAACGTGCCCGCTAACAGGTAAACCAGGAGGAACGCCATGCGCAAGCTTACGATCCTGATCCTGCTCGCCGCCCTGGTCGCCACAGCCGGTCCCCCGGCCCTGGGCGGACCCGCCGGACCCTTCGTCGCCAACCTGCCCGGCGTCGCCGTCAAGGCCGACCTGCCCGACGGCTGGAGCAAGGACGGCGGGGCCACCACGCCCAACAAGTTCGTCCTCAAGGGCCCGAACGGCGCCAGCATCACCATCACTCTGCTGCCCGCCGCCCAGAGCGTCGACGCTCCCAAGACCGACAGCATCTGCCGGGATCGCCTGACCCAGCTGGCCCGCGTCGAAAGCGTCGGCACCCGAGTGGCCCACGGCACCGCGGCCGCCGTCTCCTACACCGCCCGCACCGCCGTCGGCTCCGACGGCAAGGCCCACGGCGTCGGCGTCGTCGGCAGCTCCGTGGCCGGCGTCCTCTTCCATCTCGAAGGCCCGTCCAGTGCCCTGGCCAACCTGGGCGACGATCTGGCCTCGATCATCAAATCCGTCAGCATCAACGAGCGCTAGCCCGTTGCGATCAATGACCGAGTCCGGCCCCGTCGCGGGCCGGGCTCTGTTATAATCATTCCCGAGGCCCCACGCCCGCGAGGAACCGTGCGCATCGCCTACACCTCCGATCTGCATACCGACCACTCCCCGGAGAACCGCCGCCTGCTCGAGCTGCTGGCCGAGCGGCTTGTCCGGGAAGCCCCCGACGCCTTCGTCCTCATCGGCGACATGGCCAGCCGGCCGACGGTTATCGGCGAATCCCTCGCCCGCCTCGCCGACACCCCGGGAGACAAGCTCTTCGTCGCCGGCAACCATGACGTCTGGGTTTCGCTGCGCGAGCAGCATCGTGGTGTGGACAGCTTCCGCCGCCTCGACGAGGAGCTGCCCGCCCTCTGCGCCGAGCACGGCTGGGTCTACCTCGACGCCGGTCCCCACCGCGTCGGCGACACCGCCTTCGTCGGCGGGATGGGCTGGTACGACTACGAGCTGCGCAACCGCGCCCGCGACGGCGAGATAACCCTCGAGCACTTCCGTCAGAAATCCTACGGCACCTGGCGCTGGGGCGACCTGCACTACGCCCGCTTCCCCGCCGACTCGACCGACGAGCGCCTCTCCGACCCCGCCCTCTGCGAGTTGCTGAGCGAACGCCTGCGCCGACACCTCGCCGAGGTCGCCGCCTTGGACGT
The DNA here is from genome assembly GCA_014728225.1 of Candidatus Coatesbacteria bacterium. Taxonomy (NCBI): domain Bacteria; phylum Candidatus Coatesiibacteriota; species Candidatus Coatesiibacteriota bacterium. The sequence goes on from WJLX01000043.1 coordinate 35,363, forward strand.
CGACCATGTCGTCGCCGCCTTCCACCACCTGCCCTACGACGCCCTCCAGCCCCCCGGCCGCCTGCCCTGGGACTTCTTCCTCGGCTTCGCCGGCTCGCCGCGCTTCGGTAAGCTGCTGGACACCGAGGATCGCCTGGCCGCCGTCCTCTTCGGCCACGTCCACATGAAGCTCGCCCTCTTCACCCCCCGGGGCGTGCCCCTGCGCTGCTCGTGTGTGGGCTACGCCCGCCACTGGCCGGAGAAGGATCTGAACCTGGTCCTCGACCGCTCCCTGGCCTTCATCGAGATCTAGCGGCGGGCCTTGACGATTTGCGCTGTCGGTTTATCCCGGAACGGGCCTTGGGCCCGTCCCGGTTTTAGCTATCTGGTCTCGCCCCGCTCCGCCCTCCCGGCCCCGTCACGGTTCTTGCGTTCCGCAGACCTCCCTTCGGCGGGAGGTCTGCGGGCAAGAACGCGCGCCGGGGCCTTGCGTTAGTTCCCTCCCGCGCCGGTTAATGTGTCGCGGGCCCTTGACGGGGGGCTTTCTCGGGGCTATATTTCAAAGGGATACCTTAACGCTTATGGATCATCATATATCGTGATAATCTTGTAGTCACGAGAGTTACCAGGATGCTATCATGCCACAAGTAAAGGAGGCGATGTGGCAGATGGCTTAAAGAGTAATCCCGACAGGCATGTCAA
>WJLX01000044.1 GCA_014728225.1 Candidatus Coatesbacteria bacterium
GATCTCGACCCCCGTGGTGAACTACCTGTTCGCCGAATACCTGTGCGAGAACTACGGCTCTGACGACGAGGTCACCGACATCGTCGACAACCGCGAGGTCTGGATCATCCCCGTGGTCAACCCCGACGGCTACCAGTACGTTTACGACGTCTACGACATGTGGCGCAAGAACCGCCGCGACAACGGCTACAGCTACGGCGTCGACCTCAACCGCAACTACATCTACCGCTGGGGCTGGGACGACTCCGGCTCGAGTCCCAACCCCTCCTCGGACACCTACCGCGGTCCCTCCGCCGGCAGCGAGCCCGAGCTCCAGACGATGATGCAGTTCTACGCCGACCGCGACGACAGCGGCAATCCGGTCATCAAGGCCATCAACTTCCACACCCACTCCCAGCTCGTGCTCTACCCCTGGGGCTACAAGGACGGTACTACGCCGCACAACTACATTTACGCCCCGACGGCCGCCCTGTTCGCCTCCTACAACGGCTACGCCGATATGCCCTCCCACGGACTCTACAACACCAACGGCGACGCCACCGACTGGCAGTACGGCAGCCACCTCGACGACGGCTACGGCGACCAGCTTCTCTCCCAGCCCCTGTTCGGCTACACCTTCGAGATGGGCACCCAGTTCATCGTGCCTTACTCCACCGCCGAGGCCCAGTTCAACGAGAACCTGCAGCCGATGCTCGACCTCTGCAAGCTGGCCGGCGACCCAGAGATGGTCTGCGCCCTGCCCGGACCCAACCTCCACGAGATGGATCAGGACGCCGACGGCGACTATCTGGTCGAGTGGGACGCCCCGGTGCCCGAGCACGGCGTGATCGAGTTCTACCAGCTCGACGAGCTGACCGGCTACCAGCAAATCACCGATGGCGCCGAGGACGGCTTCGACAACTGGGACAACGAGAACTTCAACCGCTCCACCAGCAACCCCCACGAGGGCTCCTACTCCTTCTGGAGCGGTGACGCCAACAACTACTCCGCCAAGCTGACCATGGCCAACCCCATCGAGATCGAGTCCGGCGACGCCCTGAGCTACTGGACCCGCTACAACATCGAATCCGGCTATGACTACGCCTACGTCGAGGCCTCCAGCGACGGCGTCACCTGGGACCAGCTGGCCTCCTACTCCGGCAACGGCTCCAGCTGGAGCGAAAAGAGCCACTCCCTCTCCAGCTACGCCGGCGAGACCATCAGCGTCCGCTTCCGCTACAAGACCGACACCAATAAACACTACGGTGGGATCTACTTCGACGAGATCCATCCCGTCGACACCTTCGACACCTGCACCACCCTGGCCGACGACATCACCGAGACCGAGTACCAGGTCACCGGCCGCACCCCAGAAACCTACTACTACCGGGTCCGCGCCGGTAATGAATTCGTCTGGGGCGGCTGGAGCAACATCGAAGCCATGGAGGTCGTCACCACGGACGCCCCCATCGCCGACCTGCATTACGACTGGACCGACGAGGGCGCCCTCGTCTCCTGGACCCCCCAGGAGGCCGTCGGCGGCGTCAACCTCTACCTGGAAAGCGGCGGTGAGCGCGAGCGCCTCAACGACAACCTGCTCGGCGCCGCCCGCACCAGCTACCTCGTCCGCTCCGCCGAGACCGGCGACGCCGTCTACCTCGAGGTCGTCACCAGCGACGGCGAGGCCCTCGAGTTCGGCCCGCTGACCATCGGTGAACGCCCCGAGGGCGTCATCCGCACCACCGTCGAGGGCTCCTTCCCCAACCCCGTGCGCTCGACGGCCACCGTGGCCTACAGCGTCAGCGCCGCCGACGCCGGCGAGCCCCTCGAGCTGGCCGTCTACGACCTCTCCGGCCGCCGCGTGGCCACCCTGGCCTCGGGTAGCGCCGTCAGCGGGCGTCACCAGGTCGTCTGGCAGGCCGACGGCGTCGCCGCGGGCCTCTACCTCGCCCGCCTGACCGTCGGCGAGACCGGCGCCACCACCCGCCTGGTCGTCAGCCGCTAGGGGCCAAGAGATAAAGACTCTGCAAGATCTAACACCGGGCCGAGAGGCCCGGTGTTCTTAGTACACGACGATCCAGATACGACGGTCGGGTTGAGGTGTTCCGGCGGGGCCCGGCGCGCGTTTTTGCCCGAGCTCAGCCGGTTGCCAAACCGGCTGAGCTCGGTATGCAAAAACCGTGACGGGCCCTGAGGGGAGCCGACGGCGACGGCCGGGCTCAGGCCCGGCCGTCGTGTTGCTTCAGAGCTGTCAGTTCGTCCTACTCGACGTTAAAATTCTCCAGGGCGACGAAGTTGCCGTCGAGGTAGAAGATCACCGACCACTCGCCGGTATCCCACCAACCGGTCTCGGTGTAGCCGCGTCCGCCGATGACCCGCTTGGTTTCCTCGTCGGCTTCGACGGTGAATTCCTTGTCCTGGGTCCAGCGCAGCTCCTCGCTGGGATCGTACCACTCGACGGTCATCACGTGATCGCCGGTGCCCTCGTCGCTCTCCCGGGCCAGGGACACCACCCAGACGATCATCGCCGTGTCGTCCTTCTTGAAGCTCTCCCGGGGGGTGTTGTAATCGTCGCGGTCGACGAATACCAGGCCGTAGAGGGCCAGCCCGGTGGGCTTGGCCTCGCCGCCGTCCTCTTCCTCGCTCTCGACCTCGCCGACGCTGAAGCGCGCCTGACCGAGCTGCTCGCCGTCGACGGAGAGCATGAGGGTGTACTCGCCGGCGGCCCAGTTGCCCGGCTCCTCGTAGCCCTGTCCGCCGCCGACGCTGACGGCCTCGTCACCCTCGAAGACGGTCACGCTGCGTTCCTCGCGCCACAGCGGCTTGCCGTCGGGATCCAGCCAGTCCGCGGTCACGGTGTGGGTGCCGGCGGCCTCGTCGGTCACCGACAGCTTGGCGAACCACAGCACTTGGGTGGTCTCGGCCCGGGGGAAGACCTCGACGGGTTCGGTGACGTCATCGGGGTCGTGGAAGTTGATCCCGGCCAACAGGATCGGCTCCTGCTCCTCTTCTACCTCGCCGGTGACGCGGAAGATCTCCTCAGCCAGGGGCGAGCCGTCGAGGTAGAACTTGATAGTGTAGACACCGGGCTGCCAGCCGCCGACGCCGGAATAGCCCTTGCCGCCGGTGATGCTGATCGTGCTGTCGCTTCCCGTGGAGAAGTCGCGCTCCTCGGTCCACTTGAGCGTACCGTCGTGCCAGTACCACTCGGCGGTCAGCTTGTGGCGGGAGTTGGGGTCGTTGTTGGCCAGGTTGACCTTCCAGACGACGATCGTCGTCTCCTCGGCGTCGAAGCTCTTGGTCACCGCCGTCAGGTCCTCCTGGGGCGCCAGCGCCACGCCGAGGTAGTCCAGGGTGCCCCGAGTCTCCTCCTTCTCACCGTCGTCGGGGGTGCCGACGCCGGGGAACTGGCAACCCACGGCCAGCAGCAGCACGGCGGGCAGGATTACTAACAGCGCTTTGCGCAACATGGAAACCTCCCAGGGAATCAGTTTTTCAAACGTCGGATCAAAACGGTAACCAGGGTCAGGGTAATCAGCCAGCCCAGGACGGCCTCGAGGCTGATCAGCACCCAGCCCAGGGCGTTGCCGGCGTACATGAAGCCGTCACCGAAGAAGGCGGCCAGAGAGATGCCGAAGTAGCCCAGCAGATTGTAGACGCTGTGGTTGATGATCACCGGCACCCCGCCGCCACCCAGGGTTAGGAAGTTGCCGGCGATGTAAAACATGCCGAAGAGGTAGACGATCACCAGGGCGCTGACGACCAATCGCAGGGGGCGTTCGCCGTAACCCGCCGTCAGCCGCCAGACGCCGTAGGCGAAGCGCTTGAGGAACCCGTCGCGCCGCTTGACCAGTTGGTGCTCGCTCCACCAGGCCAGCTCGGCGGTGCGCGAGGCGGCGCGGCGCTCTCCGGCGGTGCGCAGGCGCTCGGCCAGACCGCGACAGGCGGCCCGCAGGCCGCGCAGGTGCACCTCGGTGGCGCCATCGACGAGATAGAACTCGCGCAGTCGATCGAGTATCCGCCGTTGCAGGGCGGCGTCGCTCAAACCGGCCAGGTAGGCGGCCTCGACGAGTCTTTCCCGTGCGGTAGCCGTCGCACCGCCCCGTTCGTACAGCTCGGCGGCGCGCAGGGCGTAACCAGCGGCCTCACCGGGGTGTTCGGCGGCCCGCTCACGGGCCAGCTCGTCGTACAAGCGTCCGGCGGCTGTGGGATCGTCGACGGCGAGTTCCCGGACCCGTGCGACCCGGGCGCTGATTTCGCTTTGCTCCATCGTCCTCCATCATTTCGGCTCCCGGAAGTGAATCGTCGTCTCAAGTATAGCAGGTCGGGAGCCGACGGACTAGAGCGCCGGCCGGAGGTCTGAACGCGCAGCCGAATCGAGCGTTGAGGACCACGTCGGGGGTTGATTTAGCCGCGCGGATCGGGGCTGCTAAAAGGGGCGATCCGCAAGGGATCGCCCCGGTGTTGCTTGTTTTCCGATTGCCTTAGAGGCTCTTGATCTGGCCCCAGGAGGCGGGCTCGACGTCGTAGCCGAGGACCTCGAAGCTCCAGACTTCGTCGGAGCCCATGGTGTTACCGGCGTTGTCGGCCAGGGTGCCGGCGACGGTGCAGGTAATCACGTCGGGCGGCAGGTCGGCGTCGGGGGTGAAGGTGCAGACAACGTCCAGCGGGTCGGTGTCATCGACGTCCAGGGTGCCGCTGATGTCAGCCAGCGGGCTGACCATGGTCAGGGCGCCGCCGGAGAGGGTGGTGTCCTCGGC